>NZ_JBHFLM010000182.1:0-3636 GCF_041928655.1 Pelatocladus sp. BLCC-F211
GAATGCATATGCAGTAAGTGGACACAAAAGCCTGAAAGAATTTTTCCAACTAGCTGTTCTTACTCCCTCATCGGAAACCGCCGCCTCACCATCGGGTGTATAAACTACCCCACCCGACATCGCCAGCAGAAGAGGCAGGGGCAGGGAGAGGAAATCCCTCTGCACCTCCGCCTCTACTGACGCGCCCAAGTAAACCACTGACTGACATCGGATGTCACCGTATTTTTCCCCTTAGCTCCAAAGAATGCAGCTGAGGCGTGAATAAACCAGTCGGATTATCGCACCAGCCTTCAGCAAGCGCTTGTTTGACACGAGTGATCGCACCAGTCACATTCGTCCAATATTTCTTCACCACCCCCAAACACGGCTGTGGATTAATCCACAATCGTTGTAACTTGTACTGGCTACAGACAACGAAATTCTTAGCCAGCTAGCTCCATTAAGCGCTCAAATGGCTCAATTGTTAAGTAGATCCACCTGAAAAAACAGCCAACCTTTATGAGTTATCTGTTTGTTTCAAAGACTGTCGGTATGGGCGGCACAGCCCTTTAGGGGCTGTGCCAAGGTTGGCTGTTTTTTAATGTCCATGTACTTAGCACAGCAAACAGCTAGAGGCGATCGTCATGATGAAGCACTAAGACAACTTGAAAATTCGATGCAAGCATTGTCCCAAACTCAACCTGAAACATTACGACTGATTGCGGATAACTCACGTGAAATACAACGGATTTGGCAACATCTTGAGCGTAGATTTGATGGCAATGGCAACGAGAGAAACGATCAATGATGCCCAAAGCTAAACACGACTGTAGGTTCATCGGTAAGCTATTCGATGCTCCCGGATTGCAGCTTTTGTTAACACAATTGATAATGGAACTGTAAAAGATTGAAATTTTGCTAACTGTTAACTATTAGGGGGTAGGGAGCGGTGTGTGGTTTTGGGACAAAGATTCAGTAGAGTACGAAATCTTCAAAAAATACGAGCGAGCCTTAGTCAGCATTGGTGTTGACTTTTCGCTCTTAGAAGTTCAAGATGCTTTAGAAATCAACACATTCGGCTTGGAAGATGCCTTAAGAAGCACGATTAATTATGTTCTGTGGTTGCACGAACAAAAAAGAGAGATTTTCCCCAACGCTATATTAATTCGTGCCTTGCAAGAACAGTGGAAGCCCGTCGCATGGCGTGATGAGTACCTGGAACTGCCAATGCTACAATCACCAGGGCAAAAATGGTGGAATAGTGCAGCCTCAGTGTGGGGATATGATTTACGTAACCAACTTGTTGCTGACGTATTCTATGACAATGGCAAGGAATTCATCAAATTTACCAATGGCAAAGAAATACTGGTGGAGACTGCATGGCGTTGGGAGTGGGAACGAGTACTAAACTACGCAACTAATTGAGATGTGAACGCTAATCCTTCGGTTTCAGCAGCACCGCTTCCACAACAACAATCCTCAACTGCGGAAACTTTGCACAGATTAGGATCATCCAAGGATTTGTTAAAGTATAAACTGAAATAACCAGTTCTAGAGAGTGCTTGAACTAGGGGAAAATAAAGATGATACATACAAATACTGAGTCTGATAACGGTAAACAAACTGAATTCTCCCAGTGGGGGAAAGAGCTTTCTCGACTAGCACAAGAAGGGGTGAAGAAAGAAATTAGCGAACATAAAGTAGCAGGTCGCCCAATATTTTATTCTCTAGAGGGTGTACCAATTATGGAATTATCAGATGGTCGTTGCTTTGAATATCAATTGCGCTCAGACGGAAGACGAGAAATAATTCGTGAAGTTAAGAGTAAATGACACAACCAAAACCGACTCTAACTATCATCGCCGGGCCAAATGGGTCGGGTAAAAGTACATTTACTCGTGCAACTCAAGAAGCTTTACGAGTTCCAATTATCGATCCGGATCAAGAAGCACGACAACTTCGACCTGATGATGCACAAGCAGCAGCAATACTTGGTGGAAGACAAGCAATAAAACGCGCTCGCGCCTACTTGACAAATAATGAAAGCTTTGCAGTAGAAACAACACTATCTGGTCATACTTATTTACGGATGATGGCAGAGGCTAGGCAAAAAGGGTGGCAAGTCAACCTTATCTATGTAGGGGTTGAGAATGTAGAAACCAGCATAGAACGTGTTGCTATTAGAGTTGCACAAGGAGGACATAATGTACCAGAAGAAGACATTTGGCGTAGATACACACGCAGCCTGTCTAATTTGTCAGTAGCCATACAACAGGCTGACCAGATTTTAATCTTTGATAACTCAACAGTACAAGGGTATCAACAAGTACTAACTATCGAAAATGGAAGAGTGACTCAAAAAGTTCGAGAGCTACCTGAGTGGTTAAAAACCTCACTCACAGAAGAGTTTATTGACGAAAATCAAAGCTAACTGTAAAGTTGGCAATCTGCTGAACAACTGGGTTGTGACAGACGAGAGGAAAAATTTTTACTCCCGAGCGCGGAAACCGCCGCATCATCTCCCCAATATCCACCGCTTCCCCGGAAGGCGTATAAATGGATGCCTAATAGTTTGTAATATTTTTGTTGAGCAAAAATAGCTGGGGTTAATAAAGCTTCCAAATGATTGGCGATCGCTTCATTATCTATAGTAGGAGTATTATGTCATTGCGCGTGGTCAGAGTTTTGTTTTGGTCGCTTGGGCATGGCGGTAAACCAAACTTTTCATTACCTGATTTGATAGTTGGGCGTTGCTGAATCAAAATATGAATTATGCGATCGCCATAGTTTCGCTCTGAATTGAGGGCTACAATCTGCACAAATGTAGTTTTGTTTACCTCTCTGTTTGCTGTTCTTACGGATATGATGGGATTTACAACGCGGACATTCCATGAAGATTCACCCTAATTCATATTCTCATTATGCAACGCCGTATTAATGTTAACTATAATTAGCGACAATTCCTTGAGCTATTTCCTCTACCCTTTGCACTAACTCCTGTGGTGCCACCACTTTAACATTGCCAGCAAACCCAACAATCCATCTCCACAAATCAAAATCATCTAATGTCCACTGAGGAAATATTGCTTGAAAACGATGAGGAAAATTGCGATCGCCAGTTCTAGCGAGGCAAAATAAAGACTTGGGAAGATTACTCGTTGTCTTGTGAATCGGTGGGGACATTTTCATTTGGGCGAAGCGTTTTGTCCCTTCGGTAATAAAGGGATAAATCCGATCGTTAAACCAAAGTTCCACTGTGACGCAGACTTGCATTCGCTTTTTGACATCAGAACTGAGAAACAGTTTTTGATCGGTGCTGCTATTCCCCAAATGCATCCCTGCACCAGCTTTAATGGGACTTCCAGAGAATAAAATATACAGCTAATAAAAATGATAATCATTCTGAGGGGGAGAGAGCGGTTTGCGGCGGCAACCGCGCTCTAACCCCAAAAAAAATTAAAAAAAAATATAATAAAATTTATATTCTTTGTGTGGGGTTGTGCGGGGTGGCCGTCGCCCCCCCCTCTCTCCCCCCAAAAAATATGCAAGATAAATATCTGCACTCAACACTGAAAGAGCGCAGTCAACAGAATTACCATTACCGCGAAAAAGCTTTATTTAACTTCTGAAAATTACGTTGTTCCGTAACAAATATCA
>NZ_JBHFLM010000183.1:0-1970 GCF_041928655.1 Pelatocladus sp. BLCC-F211
AAAAACCTTCTTGATAAGTTCTATCCATTTGGAATTGGATCGCGTAGGTGTATAGGAGAGTATATAGGACGTCTTCTGATCTTTACCTTTTTCACTAACCTTATGCATAAATGTAAATTTGAAAAGGTGCCTGGAGAGAAATTGAGTTTTGAATCTATACCAGGAGCCTTCTTGGTTCCAGAAAAGTACAGAGTTATAGTAAAACCTCGCTTCTAGTTTCTAGGCTTTGAATTGTAAATGGCTAGCGAGAAATCATTAAGTAGTGATCAAAGACATAGAAAACTTAATGATAATAGTCATCTGATTTTGTATTGACCCCACGGATAAATCCGATTTTTTTACCCTGTTGGAAATTACCGACTAGAGGAAAAGACTCGTGATTCACTCAGAATTTTTGTGAACGACGAGGTCTTCACCTCCTTATACTAAACTGCGTTCCAAACTGTAACTATCAAATGTTTATAGTTATTGATTGAACTAAAAAATCAAAATCTCTAAATTACACTTTTGAACGCAAATTGGTATTAGAAAAGAATAGTTTTATTTGTAATATTTTTCACCATTTTATTTGGAAAATAGCCATGGTTTCGCAACAATCAGTCTCTATACAAGTAGACAAGATAAACAAAATTGCTCCTCCGGGACTGCCTAAGTTCCCTTTTGTTGGTATGTCACCCTTTCTGAGTAAGCACTTACATGTGGCATTGAGTCAACTAGCCAAAAAGTACGGTAATATTTTTCAAATTCATGTAGGTGCCAGAACATTAGTTGTACTTAATGGGCTTGAGACTATCAAAGAAGCTTTAGTGAAGCAGCAGGATAGTTTTAACGCTAGGGCAGATTTTAACCTTTATCAGCAACCACCTCAATGCCACTTCCTGGAAATGAAGAGTGGCGAGAGATGGAGAAAACACCGTAGCATTGTAAGTCAAGTCATGCATACCTTTGTGGTAAGCAAGTCAGGTATTCTTGAAAATTGGGCACTCGAAGAAGCAGTAGACTTGGCAAATATCTTTGTAAACTCTAGTAGTCAACCTTTTGACCCTAATTTATATCTACCTCTAGGTACCTTAAGTTTTATTCAAAGGCTTTTGTTTAACAAAAGAGGCAGTCTTGATACTCCTGAAAAGGATACTGATTTTATTGCAACTGCTCGTAGTATAATCAATCTTAACAAAGGTGCTGCAAATCTTACAAAGTTAGCAATCATACCTACAATTTGGCGACCAATATTGATGATCTCTTGCTGGAAATCATTACGAAATTTTGTCAAGACGGGAGCCACAATAGAACGCTATCTTTTAAAAAACTTAAAGCAGCATCAAGAGTCCTTCGACCCAGAAAATTTGCGGGACATTACAGATGCGTTTTTTAAAGCTAGCAGCGAACTAACTGAGTCAGATCGAAACGACCTTCGGTTGAGCGAAAATGACATTGTCAATGGATCATTGATACAGTTTGTAGGAGCAGGTACAGAACTTCCTAATCTTATGTTGCGGTGGGCTTTGCTTTACATGATTACCTACCCAGCTATTCAGGCTGCTATTCATAAAGAACTCGATGAAGTAGTTGGCAGAGAACAACAACCTAGCTTAGAACATCGTGGCAAATTGCCATTCACAGAAGCTTGCATCAACGAAATTTTTCGCCATTCCTCTACTAATACTATACCTGCCTTCGTCTACGCTACCACTACTGACGTTACCTTAGAGGGTTATTTTATTCCCCAAAATACTCCCTTGCTTATCAATTACTATAGTCTGACCCGTGATGAACGCTTTTGGGAAGAACCTGAACAATTTAACCCTTATCGGTTTTTGGATGAAAATGGCAAACTGAGAAAAAACCTTCTTGATAAGTTCTATCCATTTGGAATTGGATCGCGTAGGTGTATAGGAGAGTATATAGGACGTCTTCTGATCTTTACCTTTTTCACTAACCTTATGCATAAATGTAAATTTGAAAAGGTG
>NZ_JBHFLM010000184.1:0-16396 GCF_041928655.1 Pelatocladus sp. BLCC-F211
TTATGATACACCGTGTTAGGGCTGACCCCTGTGATGCAAGGATTTTCAGCTATTTTACCTTCTTCTCTTGCACATGAATATACTTCTAGCGTCTGATAATCTAGAGACTGTCACCTTTTCTTTCTTTTTCAGCAAGCCCTAAGTAATAAGAGCGAACATGATATAACGGGCGAGAACCCAATTTCACCAGAACAAATTTTGATTGGTGCAATGGGTTCTCGCCCGTTCAATTTATTAAACCCTCATTTAGTTCAATTTCTTCATTGAGGGATCTTTACTAAGAGATTGGTAAAAGATTAATTTAACCAGGAATGACTTGAAGAATCAGTGAGCGTTTATCAAGCGACTGGACTTTTCCCACTGAAGTGAGATCATCGACAATGCGGTCTAGTAATTTTCCAGCTTGATCACGATATTGATGTTCTCGGCCTCGTAAACGAATGGCAAACTTTACTGAATCGCCTTTACTTAACCACTGAGCCGCTTGGTTAATACGTAGATTGTAGTCAGCCGCACCCACATTTGGACGGAATCGTACTTCCTTGACCGTGGGTCTAGCACTCTGAGTCTGACGTTTTTTCTTTTGATACTGAAGCTTACCATAGTTGAGAATCTTCGCCACTGGAGTATCTTTGTCTTGGGAGACTACAACCAGGTCAAGATCCACACTCTGGGCTAGCTCTAGAGCTTCACGGGTGTCTATCAGACCACGATTGTTATTTTCGTGGTCAATCAATAAGACTTGAGGTGACTTGATTTGGGAGTTAATTAGTTGCTTTTGGACTACGATAATGATTTCCTCTCAATTTTTCAAGAGTTTAGTTTTACTAGTAATACTAAGGTAACACAACGTTAAGTATGAGCAAGCTAGTGTATCATCAAAAATTGGCATAGCCAGTACTCTATCAATTTTCAATTGATCAATTATTCCGAGCAGGGTACAGAGCAAGCAGATTTATCTGTGGGTCAATCCAAAATCTAAAATCCAAAATCGATTGATGGGAAAGGAAAAAGTAAAATCCTGAACAGTGAAAAACTGTCTGTCACACTAAACTTGACACAGTACATGGTTCAGCACCATGATGATGACGTTAAGCCGACAACAGTAGCTTTAATCGAAAAAAACAATGGCAAATATTCCCTCAATTCTCGCCTTAGACTTTGATGGTGTAATTTGCGACGGACTAATTGAATATTTTGAGGTAGCGTGGCGTACTTATTGCCAAGTTTGGTTCCCTGCAAACGAAACACCACCAGATGGTTTGGCTTCTCAATTTTACCGACTCAGACCCGTAATTGAAACAGGTTGGGAAATGCCTGTTTTAGTCAAAGCTTTGTTAGAGGGAATTGCAGAAGTAGAAATTCTCCAAGATTGGCATAATATTAACCAGAAAATTTTGCTTCAAAACAATCTCAATGCTAAAGAAATTAGCACCAAATTAGATAAATTACGCGATGAATGGATTGCTGATGATTTAGAAGATTGGTTGAGTTTGCATCGATTTTATCCAGGTGTAATTGACAAACTCAAATCGACAATTGCCAGCACCAGGAAACTATATATTATCTCTACAAAAGAGGGACGTTTTGTCCAGCAATTATTACAGCAAGAAGGGGTAGATTTAGGTTCAGAAGATATTTTCGGTAAAGAAGTGAAGCGTCCCAAATATGAAATTTTACGAGAATTAATTCAATTACACAAAGTTCCGCAAGAAACAGTCTGGTTTGTGGAAGATCGATTAAAAACATTACAGTTAGTAGATCAACAAACAGACCTGAAAGATGTAAAACTCTTCCTAGCAGACTGGGGTTACAATACTCCTTTAGAAAAAACTACAGCCCAAAATGATCCACGTATTCAGTTATTATCATTGTCTCAATTTGGGCAAGATTTTTCGGAATGGGTTTAGTTGTTTGTAGTTAACTACAAACAAATTAAGATAATTCCTGTTGTAACCGCTTGTGAAAGGCTTCGATTCCAAAATTTGCGATCGCCATTTCTCGCAACCACTCACCGTTACATCGTTGATCTTCGCCTTTGAGGATTTCTATACAAGCCGCAGCTACAGCATCAGGATCGCGGTGTGGGACTCGCCATCCGAGTTTACCATCTTGTAGTGGCTCGGCGGAACCATCAGCATCACCAGATAGTACGGGTACACCACAAGCCATTGCTTCTAAATAGACAATCCCAAACCCTTCTTGAGAAGGCATAATATAGGCATCAGCTAGGCGGTAGTGTTCCACTAGTTCTTCTGTGGGTACAAAGCCAGCAAACACAACGCGATCGCTAACTCTCAAATCTTGTGCTAGCTTGGCAAGACGGGGTTGATCATCACCACGACCTATAACTAAATATTTCACTTCTGGGAAAACTTGAGCTATTTGTGGTAAGGCTCGAATTGTGATATCCACGCCCTTGTAAATATCACCAGACCACAACCGCGCTACAGTCATTAATACTTTAGCTCTTTGTAAACTATAGCGTTCAATTAAATTAACTGGTTTGTCTCCAGGAGTCAGGCAATCGCCATCCACAGCACAAGGTAAAATTTTGATGCGATCGCGATTAAGATGATTGGTTATACAGGCAACCTCACGAGTGTAGCGGCTAATTGTCCAAACTTGGGCTGCTTTTTGCAAACTCGATTGCATGGACTTTGGTAATGGTTCCCAAACCTCTTTACCATAGGTGATCACAGTATAAGGAATTCCCAGCAATTGGCATAACATCCCCACCAAAGGCGACAGCTTGATATGACCACAAAAAACACGCTGGGGTCGTTTGCGGATCAGATGAGTGAATAATGCGATCGCCATTTTCACTCGTCCAAGTTGGGGAGATGTAGTTTTAAAATAATGAAATTGGCAGCGTTCAGATATAAAAGGATTCGTGCAATCAGGGGCATCGCGTAATATAAATATATCTGCATGTATTGGTTTAGCTAATTTCAAATAAGCTTGAAAAATATCTTTCACATAAGATTGGATTCCACCTTCACAGGAAAAAATTTCCAAAAACACGAATACATGATTAATCGGTGTATTGATTGATTTGTTAAAGTCTAAGTTTTCTTTGATTGGCGAAGTTAGCATTTGTAGTCAAACTCGTGATGATTCAAATCTAAAAAATATCAGGTTAAAATCAAGTAAATCCAACTAAATATTAATTTGGATATACATGAATAGGATGCTTTAAAATCCTAACAAATGCGTTACCGGAAACCGAATGTTGACTTTACGGAATTGAATATTTTTTTGAGTCTATACTTAATCTTAGCTTTATATTTTTTTGACAAAAATAAGTAATTTTTCTGATAAATATGTTGCGATCGCAGTTTCCACAACCGCTTCAGAATGAATTTTAAGGCTAGTAGCTAAAGTCTTCTAAAGTACCATTAATAAAAGAACCCGCGCAGGCGGGTTTGGTTTGTATAGCCGCGATTTACAATCGCCAGGGCTGAATAGAATTTAACTTTTAGATTTGATGTCCAATCTACGTGTTTTTTCAGGATTACATTTGGACTACTATAGATCAATTAACATCTGTGGAATTCAGCTTATTTTCATCTTGTTCTTGAACAACGATGTAAATATTGATCAAAGTGGCACAAATGAAAAGGAAAAAGGCTAACCAAAATCCAAAGCTGTAATTCACAAGAATTAAACCTTGTCCTTGTTTGAGAATTTCATTATCAATTTTAGATTTAACGATTAATAATAAAATAAAGCCTGCGGCTCCACACCCTGCTGGAATAACAGCACTTTTTTTAGCTTTGAGAAAGCTAGTACCTAAACCAATAGCTCCAGAAAGAAAAGCCAGTGCAGCTAAAGGTTCACCAGGAATTTTTTCTTTTTTTGCTGGTTCTCCAAAAATGCTTGGTGATTGAATTTCTTTGCCAGTTGCTACTTCAACTCCATTTAAAGTGACTAGTGGTTCTTGACGACAAGAAAGAGTAATAAAAGGTAAAAAAAAGCAAATTAATGTTAAACAAAAGAGTGCAGGTGAAATATTTTTAGTAGGATTATTCATTCTTTTTGCACTTAAGTAATTCTTTAAGTATAAGCATAAGACTTATGCAGGTGTCACACACAATTCTCATGTTTTGTTTGTAGTGAGGACTTTAGTCCTTGATTCTGAGGACTAAAGCCCTTACTACAAACTTAAATTACAAACTAGGTATTCTTTCCTTCACAAAAAGACATAATTAGGTAAAATTAAGTAAAGCAATTTATGCAGTTGTAAAACAAAGGCGTCAGCAATCTCATGCAGCTGAAATTCAGTGCATCTCGGCTTTCCTTAACTCCCCTACTGTTAATCGCACCCTTCTTTTTATGGGGAACGGCGATGGTGGCGATGAAAGGAGTAATTTCCCACACAACACCACTGTTTATGGCGGGGGTGCGGATAGTCCCAGCAGGGGTACTGATTTTAATTGCAGCAGCTTTCATGGGGAGACCCCAACCTAAAAGCTGGACTGCTTGGCTGTGGATTGGTTTATTCGCCTTGGTAGACGGGGCTTTATTTCAAGGCTTTTTGGCTGAGGGATTAGTCAGAACTGGTGCTGGGTTGGGATCAGTGATGATCGACTCACAACCATTAGCAGTTGCTTTGATGTCTTCGTGGCTATTTCAGGAAAGAATTGGTTTGTGGGGATGGTTAGGACTTTTATTAGGTGTGACGGGGATCAGTTTAATTGGCTTACCTGATGAGTTGATTTTAGGTCTTTTGTCTCACAAAACTCCCGAAATTCTGCTTTCTCCGACTCTCCCATTTCTAAATTCTCTGTTTGCTAGTGGCGAATGGTTAATGCTGTTAGCAGCGTTGAGTATGGCGGTGGGTACGGTAATGATCCGTTTTGTCAGCCGTCATGCTGATCCCGTCACTGCTACAGGATGGCATATGGTTATAGGTGGTTTACCGTTATGGGGGATTTCATCGGTTGCAGAATCCCAACAATGGCAGAATCTCGTACCATCAGACTGGGCAGCTTTAGGGTATGCTACGGTATT
The DNA here is from genome assembly GCF_041928655.1 of Pelatocladus sp. BLCC-F211. Lineage (NCBI taxonomy): Bacteria > Bacillati > Cyanobacteriota > Cyanophyceae > Nostocales > Hapalosiphonaceae > Pelatocladus > Pelatocladus sp. BLCC-F211. The sequence continues at coordinate 5,014 of NZ_JBHFLM010000184.1, forward strand.
TGGCAGTGCGATCGCCTATGCATTGTTTTTCTATTTTGCGTCTAGCGGTAATCTTACTAGTCTGAGTTCTCTAACTTTTCTCACGCCTATATTTGCTCTATTATTCGGCAATTTATGGCTGCAAGAAATCCTCAGTCCTTTACAGTGGATAGGAGTGGGTTTGACTTTAGTTAGTATTTACCTGATTAATCAACGCGACGTTTTAGCTGGTGTGGAGGGGATTGGGGATCAGGGACAAGGGGAACAAGAGGACGCGGGGACAAGGAGGACAACTAATCAGTTAACAGTTAACAGTGTAGACGCGTCAGCGGCTTGCCGCAGGCTACAGTGACCAGTTTAATTTGATAACTGATAACTGATAACTGATAACTGATTCATGCCCAATGCCCAATAAAAATTGACCATATCACTTTTCTGGTGCTTCTGATTGCAGAACGGCTTGACAGTATTCGATGATAATTGTGAGGCGATCGCTAATCGTTTTGAGTCGATCAGCAGCAGTAGCAGCTTGTCGCGCACCTTGAAAAAACATGATGTCAATTTCCAATAGTCGCAGTTGCTTACTCATCTCTGTCCTATAGGATAGTTCCCGCGTTTTTTCCTCTGCTAAAGGTAAAATCTCCTGCTGAAAAAATAGTTGTAAAGACAAAAGATGCTGTCGCAGTTGCTGGACATCAGTTTGGTGAGTTGCTGTTTGTGAGCGGAGTTGCTCTAATAGTACTACGAAGGTGTGATATCTCTCTTTATTAACGGACATTCAGTGCTAATTGAGATACTATTAATGTCAAGTAATTTTTCCTATACAATATTCTTCTCTAACCTTTTGTTAAGGTTATGGACTCCAAAATATTAAATTTGGAGTCTGATTTGGCATCATTAGACTCTAATGACTATTATGCTTGACACCTAATACAGGATGATTTGCAACAAGCTGTTTGTTTGAGCAATTATCCTGGGATCGCTTTTTCGTTCGCCGTGTCAGCAGCAATATAGTTTTTCGATGACATTTTCGTTAACTGTGTTCACTCCTCCCTTTAAACCACCGAATTATCTCCAGCCCCGCTATATTTTATGATCAGCAGCACAATTGTCAACCACCCTATTGATGTAACTCTTCCAGAATGGCTAGAAACTTGTTTACGTACACCGCCGACAGACAGTGCCGCAACGGAAGAAGACCGAAAATATTATGATACAAGTTTGATTTGTCGAGCCTTTGAGTTTGCTTATCAGCTGCATCACGGTCAGTACCGCAAATCAGGAGAACCATATATCTGTCATCCGATTGCTGTAGCTGGAATGCTGCGTGATTTAGGTGGTAGTGCAGCTATGATAGCAGCTGGATTTCTCCATGATGTAGTGGAAGATACAGATGTTACAATTGAAGATATAGAACAGCGTTTTGGCTCAGAAGTTAGATGCTTAGTTGAAGGCGTCACCAAGCTTTCTAAAATTAATTTCAAAAGCAAAACTGAAAGTCAAGCCGAAAATTTTCGGCGGATGTTTTTGGCGATGGCGCAAGATATCCGCGTGATTGTAGTGAAATTGGCAGATCGCTTACATAACATGCGAACATTAGAATATATGCCAGAAGAAAAGCGCCGTCGCACCGCTACAGAAACGCGAGAAATTTTTGCTCCCCTAGCAAATCGCTTGGGGATTTGGCGTTTTAAATGGGAATTAGAAGATTTAACATTTAAGTATTTGGAACCGGAAGCTTTTCGACAAATTCAACAGCTGGTTTCGGAAAAACGCACATTGCGAGAAGAGAGATTAACAAACATTTCCGAAACATTGCGATCGCGACTTGCAGAAGCAGGAATTCGCTGTCTTGATATCAGTGGACGTCCCAAGCATCTTTATAGTATCTATCAAAAGATGCAACGGCAAAATAAAGAATTTAACGAAATTTACGATTTAGCAGCACTGCGAATTATTGTCCAGACAAATGACGAATGTTATCGTGCTTTAGCAGTAGTTCACGATGTTTTCCGTCCAATTCCTGGTAGATTTAAAGATTATATTGGATTACCCAAGCCCAACCGTTACCAATCATTGCATACTGGCGTTATAGGCCCTTGGGGACGACCTTTAGAAGTGCAAATTCGCACATTAGAAATGCACCGTGTAGCAGAGTATGGTATTGCTGCTCACTGGAAATATAAAGAAACTGGTGGTTCTAACGCTAGTCTAACTGCATCGGATGAAAAATTTACCTGGTTGCGGCAGTTATTAGAATGGCAAAGTGATTTAAAAGATGCTCAAGAATATTTAGAAAGCATCAAAGATAATCTATTTGAAGAAGATATTTATGTATTTACTCCCAAAGGAGATTTAATAGCTTTAAAACCAGGTTCTACAACAGTAGATTTTGCCTATCGCATCCACACAGAAGTCGGAAATCGCTGTACAGGAGTGCGGGTAAATGGTAGAATGGTGCCACTTTCGACGCGCTTACAAAATGGTGATATCGTCGAAATTATTACTCAAAAAAACGGTCATCCTAGTTTAGATTGGTTGAACTTTGTTCGGACGAGTGCAGCCAAAAACCGGATTAAACAATGGTACAAGCGATCGCGCCGGGAAGAAAATGTTGCTCGTGGTCGAGAATTATTAGAAAAAGAACTTGGGAGAACAGGTTTTGATAATCTGTTGAAGTCCGAACCAATGCAAGCGGTAGCAGAAAAATGTAATTACCATTCCACAGAAGACTTACTCGCAGGTTTAGGTTATGGGGAAATCACACTCAACTTAGTACTTAACCGTTGGCGAGAAATTATTAAAGCACAGCAGCCGGTTGCTAGTGAGCCAGATCATACCACAAACCTACCCACCACAGCCAAGGCAGCCGCCTTATTACGAGAGGCGACTCTGATCACAACCTCCCGCGCTAGTGATTCCCCTATCGTCGGCGTCGAGGGATTATTGTATCACTTAGCTGGGTGTTGTACCCCCATTCCCGGTGAAGCAATTATCGGTGTAGTGACACGGGGTAGAGGAATTTCTATCCACCGCCAAGGCTGTCACAACTTGGAAAAAGCAGAGTGCGATCGCTTAGTACCAGTGAGTTGGAACCAAGCCTTAGAACACACTGGCCGTCCCGTAACTTACGCAGTGAACTTGCAAATTGAAGCGCTAGACCGAGTCGGAGTCTTAAAAGATATTTTGTCACGGTTGAGCGACCAAGGAATCAACGTCCGCCATGCAAATGTCAAAACATCATTTGGTCAACCAGCGTTGATTGATTTGGGGATCGAAATTTGCGATCGCCCTCAATTAGAACAGATATTTACTCAAATTAAGAAAATGAGTGATATTCTTAATATCCGTCGCATTGGTCAAATTGACGAATAATTAATCATTGATCAGGGTGCGTTCACAGTTATCAGTTAACAGTTATCAGTTAACAGATTGATCAAATCAAATCTTCTTTCTTCTGCATTTTATGCACCTGTGTGGTTTAAATTTCAAACAATTTTTCGTTATTCCACCAAATGTAGAGACGTAGCATTGCTACCTCTCTACTGCATCCTCTAAGAAATCGAGGATCTAGTTCTTTCAAAAATTCCCATTAAATCATCAACTTATGAAGTTAAATTTTTAAACCAAATCCAACAAGCACTATTAAGTAAAGCTGTGAGAATCGCACCAATAATAACCCCCTTCATCAAGGCAAATTTTTCTTGTCTTTTCAGTCGATAAATCACAGGAATTATATATACAAGTTGAGTCATACCAATCCCCAAAAAATAGATTCCAAAAATTGGCTGAAAAAATCTGATGTTATATTGAGAAGCGAGCATTAACTCTATATAAGCAAGAATGCCCAAAATCAAAGTTGCGATGATATGCATTCCCAGAACTAGAAAAATTCCGCCGATTACATAAGAAAATTCATTTCTTCTCGACATGCAGCTTCCTTAATTGCCAAAATTAAATGTTTTATTATTAACCAAATCATACCCCGTACTACCTTCGCGATAAAACATATTAAAAGTATCAAAAGGAATGATTCTTCCATCTGGATGGACGATATGAATACATGATCGCTTCACAGAACGCACATCAAAATTATAGGGATCAAGAAACTGGACAATCATCACCCGAAAAATATTGGCGTAGGTAATTCCTTCGGGAACAGCCAGCATTGGCAAACAACACAAAAGCTGTTTTAATGATGTAGCCGCAGAACTGGGTGAATGACTAGTGGAAAATAACTCAAAAATGTGGCGTTTGAGTTCTGGGTTTTGTTCGTAAAGTACACTATTGGGCATAATTTCCACGAATTTTTCAGGATTAATTAACCCAGTTAGAGGTATAACTTTACCATTAACTTTGAGTGCATAAGCCATTGCCAAACAGTCGGGATGGCAAGGAACAGGTAAAATATCTTCTGGTTTAAAATAAGGGCTTTGTTGTAAAATTGACCTGCGGACTTCCGTGAGAGTATATCTGTCTCGCTTGGGATCAAAGCCTTGCAAGCGTCCAGCGGCTTGGATTGGTTGAAATGTCACTCCGCGTACACAAGGCTGTTGCAAAGCATACTCAATTATTTTGCCGATTTCGTGGTCGTTCAACCCTTTTTTGAGGGTGACAACTAGAGTAGTAGAGATATTATATTCGTTGAGGTGAGCGATCGCCATTTCCCTGACACTACGCAAATCATCACCACGCAAGTCTTTTAGCGCTTCTGCCTCAAAGCTATCAAATTGCAGATATACTTCTATACCAGGCATGTATTGACTCAGGCGACTACAAAAAGTTTTATCTTTCGCAATTCGCACGCCATTGGTATTAATCATCAAATGTTTAATCGGCTTGCTTTTCGCAAGATTCATTATTTTAAAAAACTCTGGGTGAAGCGTCGGTTCACCACCACTTAGTTGCACAATTTGCGGTTCTCCCTCATTCGCCACTACCGCATCAATCATGCTTGCAATTTCTGCTAAACTGCGGTGGCGTCTGGGTTGATGAGAAATATCAGAAAATTCTTCCGCACCGGAATCAGCATAGCAAATTGGGCAAGAAAGATTGCATTTATCTGTGACTTCTATTAAAGTTAAACAACTATGCTGTTCATGATCTGGGCATAGTCCACAATCATAAGGACAACCATATTTGATTGGTGTATTAAACTTAAGTGGCATTTCTCCTGGTTTGATAAATTCCAGGGATTTTTTATAGTATTCAACATCATCAGCAATTAAAACTTCTTCTCGTCCGTGGGTGGGACAGTGTTTAATTAAGTAAACGCGATCGTCTTGGAAAATTATTTTTGCTTCTACCTTGACGAGACACTTGGAACAAACGCTATTTGTCAAAGCATAAAATAAGTAATTGCGAGTAGGCATGGTGCAGAAGTTTGTTTTTAATCTTACACCAATAAACAATAGCAAGCAGCATTTAGAATACTGTCGATGCGTTAATGATAACTGACATCTAAACCCTGTAGAGACGTTGCACTGCAACGTCTCTACATGCCCAAAATCATGACTAAAAATCCTTAACTGTCGGTGCGTTACTGATCGCTGTTATATTGATCACTGATCAGTAATCACCAGATCCCACAGTAAATCAATCCCATTTTCAACATATAGTCATTAGGTAAACTTATTTGCTGATTCCATCTGTGCAATTACCCCTACACCGTAAGCGTATTCTCGTCACAGCGCCCCGCAATTACGCCGCTAGATTATTGCCAGAATTAATTGATCAAGGTGCTTTACCTCTGCTGATGCCAACCATAGAAACTTGTGTAGTAGCAGATTCTACAACATTAGATGCTGCACTGACACAAATAAATACGTTTGATTGGATTGCTTTTACCAGCAGAAATGGCATCAATGCATTTTTTCAACGTTTAGAACAGTTGGGAATAAAAGCTTCGGCGCTGGAAAATTGTCGAATTTCTGCTGTTGGTAAAGATGCAGAAAGATTAACTAGTTTTGGTATAAAAGTAGATTTGCTTCCCCAAGAACCCAGCCCCAAAGGAATTATTGCTGAGTTGGCTAAAATTCCAGATATCAACAAGCAAACTGTACTGGTTCCTGTTCCAGAGGTAGTTGGGATTGCAGAACCGAATATTATTCCTAATTTTCTGGCTGGATTAAAAAATTTGGGTATGGCTGTAACTCGCGTACCAACCTACATCACACGTTGTTTAGACAAGAGTTTATATGATGTAGAGTTAAATTTAATCCGTCAAGGCAAAATAGACGTGATTGCTTTTAGCAGTACTGCTGAAATTTCAGGTTTCTTGCAAATGATCACCTCAAAAGCAGATTATCAGCAGAGTATTATTGCTTGTTTTGGCCCCTATACCGCAGCCAATGCCAAAAATATGGGTATGAATGTTTCTATTGTTGCCAAAAACTACAGTTCATTTGCTGGTTTTGCAGAAGCGATCGCTAACTTCATGTTTTTGCACCCACGTAAGTAATATTACCAGTGACATTGTTACTATTAGCAGGATAAAACGGAGGAATAATACTTACCAGGGTGTTACCAAAAGTCAGATTCTTCCCAGAAATCTACTAGATAAATGTAAAAATATTACATTTTTCTTAACTAGATTAAATTAAGTATTATTGTCTCTTAATATCTTAAATAATTGGTATTCCGGCTCAAGTATTTGCTTTGGCTGGGAAATTGGTCTTTAAAACGTACTTTTTCCACATCTCTTAAGAAAAGAACCATGTCTTCACTCTCGCATCTATCTCATGTATTTTCTGCCTTACCCACAACAGCTGGCTCTAGCTTGGGATTTGAACTTGAAAAAATAGCTGGGAGTTCTCATGCTTCTGCTTTATTACCGCCTCTACAACAAAATCCTCATTATGTGGAAGCATCAACACTGACAGATACTAGCGCCGTATTTCCAAGTGGCTCATTGCTAAAATCTAAAAATTTGAGGTGTATACATACTTTTGCAGGTAATTCCCAAGCTATTGCCCTTAGCCCAGATAGCAAATTGCTTGCAAGCGGCAGCTCGTTTATTAAACTGTGGGATCTGGAAACAGGACAAATAGTTTGCACCTTAAAGGGAAATACAGGTATCCTCAAGTCTATTGCTTTCAGCCCTGATTGCAAAACACTCGCCAGTTGTGGTCTAAGTCAGACTATCGAATTGTGGGATCTAGAGACAGGAAAAATAATTCGCCAATTCACGGGAAAATCCTACGGTGTTAATTCTGTTACCTTTAGTCCAGACGGACAGATTCTTGCCAGTGGCGATCGCGGTAGAACTGTTCAACTATGGAATCTCACAACAGGAAAAGCAATTCGCACCTCCTCTGGACATTTCCCAGTCATGGAACATGGAGATTGGGTGAATTCTGTAACTATTAGTCCTCTTTTCCCTTCCCAAGAAGGATTAGGGGGAATTTTAGCCAGTGGTAGTCACGATAAAACTATCAAACTGTGGAGTCTCAAGACCAAAGAAGCAATTGCTACTCTCAAAGGCCATTTATCCCTGGTTTATACGGTAGCCTTTAGCCGAGATGGGCAAGTTCTGGCGAGCGGTAGTGCCGATGAAACTATTAAACTGTGGGATCTCAAGACAAAACAGGAAATTTGTACTCTCGCTGGACATAGAGATGAAGTTTATTCTCTAGCCTTTAGCCGAGATGGGAAAATTCTGGCGAGCGGTAGCGCTGATAAAACTATTAAACTGTGGGATCTCAAAACAAAAGAGGAAATTTGTACTCTTGCTGGACATGAAAATGAAGTTTATTCTCTAGCCTTTAGCCGAGATGGGCAAATTCTTGCTAGTAGTAGTGCTGACGGAACTATCAGGATTTGGCTGTGTGAATAGCTTTTTGCAAAAGTCGCGATGCATGTGAAAAGAAAAGGGGAAAAGCGAAGAAAAATACCTTTCCCCATTTTCCGTTCCCTGTCTTCACAATCCATTATTGATTTTGATGTTCCTATGGACTCGTTTGGTACTAATCTCTGAGATAGTGTGAAATAAATGATCTGAGTTTTTAAAGACGAAATTTTAATGACGTCAGTAGATTTTCCCAAACACAAAAAAGCTAAAGCCCTCAAACCCGGTAGCCGTCGCCCCGCCAAGGAACTATGCAGTGAATGTGGATTGTGTGATACATACTATGTTCACTATGTCAAGGAAGCCTGTGCTTTTATTAACCAGCAAATAGACGAACTAGAAGCACAGACACACAGCCGTTCTCGTAATTTAGACAACTCTGATGAACTCTATTTTGGTGTTCATCAAGACATGATGGCGGCACGGAAACAACAACCGATTCCCGGCGCGCAATGGACAGGAATTGTAAGTACGATCGCCATTGAAATGCTAAATCGGGGCATGGTCGAAGGCGTGGTCTGTGTGCAGAATACCAAAGAAGACCGCTTTGGCCCTATGCCTGTAATTGCCCGTACCCCAGAAGAAATACTAGCAGCACGGGTAAATAAACCGACACTTTCACCAAATCTCTCGGTGTTGGAACAAGTAGAAAAATCAGGGATGAAGCGGCTGTTGGTGATTGGTGTTGGTTGCCAAATTCAAGCTTTGCGGGCGGTGGAAAAGAAATTGGGTCTAGAAAAATTGTACGTATTGGGTACGCCATGTGTAGATAATGTGACTCGTGCCGGACTGCAAAAATTCTTAGAAACCACCAGTAGATCGCCTGATACGGTCGTACATTACGAGTTTATGCAAGATTTCCGAGTTCATTTTAAACACGAAGATGGTTCAACTGAAACTGTACCCTTCTTTGGCTTAAAAACAAATCAACTCAAGGATGTGTTTGCGCCTTCCTGTATGAGTTGTTTTGACTACGTAAATTCCCTAGCTGACTTAGTAGTTGGGTATATGGGCGCACCTTTCGGTTGGCAATGGATCGTAGTCAGAAATGAACGCGGTAAAGAAATGCTGGAATTGGTGAAAGACCAACTCGAAACTCAGCCCGTCATGTCCCAAGGCGATCGCACAGCTGCGGTGCAACAAAGTATACCAGCTTACGATAAAGCTGTGACTCTACCGATGTGGGCAGCAAAACTTATGGGAGTAGTAATTGAAAAAATCGGTCCCAAAGGTTTAGAATACGCTCGTTTTTCTATAGATTCCCACTTCACCCGCAATTATCTTTATGTGAAACGGAATCACCCACATAAGTTAGCAGCACACGTTCCAGAGTTTGCCAAGCGCATCGTGGGACGGTACAAATTGCCCGAATCATAAATATTAGTTAGTAATTAGTAGTAATGTATTTTTCTTAGTGTCTTAGTGGTTAAAAAATAATTATTGAACCACCAAGGCACTAAGACACGAAGATGACAGTTTATCTTTACCACTAACTACTATTACTAAAACTTATGTTTACTCTCACCGACTCATGTAATGCCTTGATTGTAGGTGCTGGTCAAGGTATCGGTTTAGGATTTGTGAAAAAATTACTGCAATTGCAGGGTATTAATAAGGTTTATGCAACTTATCGTCAGAAAGAGTCGGCTGCTGAATTAATCACGTTATCAGATGTATATGCTGAGAGACTAACTTGTCTGGCTATGGATATTACAGATGAGGCGCTAATTGCTGAAGGTGTACAATTCCTGCGTGGGGAAATAGATAAACTACATTTGGTTGTTAATTGTGTTGGGGTTCTCCATGAAGGAACACTGCAACCAGAAAAAAGTTTGAAGCAAATTAACTCGGAAAATTTGCTGCACTATTTTCAAGTTAACAGTATTGGTGGGGTGTTGCTTGCCAAGCATTTGTTACCGTTGTTTCGTCATAGCGATCGCAGTATTTTTGCTAGTATTTCTGCTAAAGTTGGAAGTATTGGTGATAATCAACTCGGTGGGTGGTATGGTTATCGCGCTTCTAAAGCCGCGTTGAATATGTTAATGCGAAACGTCGCTATAGAGTATGGCAGAACTAGCCCAAAAACCATAGTTGTAACATTGCACCCCGGTACAACTGATACCCGGATTTCTAAACCTTTTCAAAAGAATGTACCACCAGAAAAACTATTTTCGGTAGAACGTACTGTTAACCAATTGCTTGCTGTTATGGAAAAGCTACAAACTGAGGATAGCGGCCAGTTCTTTTCGTGGGATGGTAGTCGTTTACCCTGGTGAGATCGGGGATTGGGGATCGGGGATCGGGGATCGGGGACAAGGGGGACTTGTCAGTTATCAGTTAACTGATAAATGACCAATGACAAATGACTATTGACCAATCTATATAAATCTCTCTAGAGATAATTATTTTTGCAAACGATAAGCTTTAAGATGATTTTATCTTTACAATCTGTACAATCACTTAAAAAACAGACAGGCTGTTTTTTGTTAATTTTGTAACTTTTTTTATTTCCATTGATTGCGTACAGTTTTCTTATTCCAGTATCCAAATTGCCGCATAAGTAAGTCGGTGGGAATAAATGGAACTATGTTAAGGAATGTAAAAAATTGGAAATTAAGTTCGTAGTAAGGACTTCAGTCCTTATTTGAGGACTAAAGTCCTCACTACAAACCTTGAATTATTTCCGCCGTTCTACTTAACTTATGAGATAGATGGCGATGTGAATATTAATTTTTTTCTAAATATGCTTGTTGATATATTGGTTTTTTTTAATAATTAAAATATCGTTTTACTTAAAGATTATAAGATATTCTGCCAGAGCAAAAGTTATGACTAATCAAGTAAAAATATCAAATAATTTGACAAAAGTTTTGGCAGAGAGCAGCAAAGAAGAAGAACTTATGCAAGAAGTTTTTCTGATTATTGAATATTTAACCTCTAAAGAAGAAGTTACAGTAAAGCTAATCTTTGATCGTCTTTATGACGTAGGTTCGTTTCACTTAATAAATAAAAAGTTTCGCTCTCGCCCTGTTAAAAAAGTATTAAAATTTATCGCTAGGATGTCCAAGCCGGCATTTAGAATATTTGCTTGGCATTGGGTGAAAAAAAATTGTCCGCAATTAATTACTGATTGGCTACACCAACAGGTGACTTTTAGAAATAAATTTGTACAAAACACAGCAGTAATTATTGAACAAAAACTTCCTCCAGCTAGTTCTGTTTCAGAATTGGATAATCAGAGTCGAGAAGTTAAATTTTTACGTTCTCAGGTGAAATTGTTAACCCGGACTTTAATTGGGTTAATTGCTGTGTTTTTAGGTAGTTTAGTGTGGCTGAGTCATTATTTCACACTGGGGCGATCGCCTGTACAAAATATTGAACAATTACAACCAGCTTCCATCAAAGAGGCTAACACTGCTACACGTAAAGTTTCCGGGAGCTTGGTAGCCCCTCGGCTTTAGCCAGGGGCGGAAAAGCGACATTGCGGCTTGAGCCGCAGTCTCTAATTTGATAGAATTGAGCAATCCCAGTAGGAATAATCATCGGCGTGTTGAAGCC
>NZ_JBHFLM010000185.1:0-36980 GCF_041928655.1 Pelatocladus sp. BLCC-F211
CAATCCCAAAGGTTGAAAGTTCCTCAAACATCCCACTCCCTGATTGACCTGTGGTCAATATTAGTCGGGGATGGTTTCGTCACTTTCCGGCTATTCATCCCCACCGTATAGACGGATGGGGAATTCCGCCGAATTAGTTAAAAGGAGTGGTTGGAGAAATTTTATGGCTTTAAAACTACATTTGCTGCGACATGGCGAAACAATTTACAGCCAAACGGGCGGATACTGTGGAGAGCTAGATCCAGAGTTAACACCGGAAGGGACACTCATGGCTAAAGCATTCGCCGAAGCTTATAGCTCTATACCTTGGACAGCAATTTATGTCAGTCCCAAAAAGCGAACTATTGCCACAGCCAAGCCATTGTGTGACGCTATAGGCGTGAAAATGGAACTGCGGGACGGACTCAAAGAAATCAATTATGGCAAATGGGAAGGTCAAGACGTCGATTTTGTCAAGCAGTACTATTTAGATGATTACTTACGTTGGTTAGCCGAACCAGCTTGGAACCCACCCACAGGAGGAGAGACAGCAGTGCAGATTGCTAGCCGTGCTTCTCTTGTGATCACGGAAATTAAGGAAAAATACCCAGAAGGAAACGTTTTAGTAGTTTCTCATAAAGCCACGATTCGGATTATACTTTGCAACTTATTAGGCATTGATTTAGGACGCTATCGCGATCGCATTGATATGCCAGCGACCTCTGTCAGTATTGTTAAATTTGATATTCATGGCCCCATGCTGCAAGTATTAGGCGATCGCAATTACATGACAGAAGAATTGCGCTCACGACCGGGGACTTAAACAAGTCAAAAGTCAAAAGTCAAAAGTCAAAAGTCAAAAGTCAAAAATTTCTTAATTATGCCCAATGACCAATGACAAATTATGAAAATCTTAGTACTTAACGCCGGGTCAAGTAGTCAGAAAAGTTGTTTATATGAAATCGTGGGCGATCGCTTACCGGAGCATCCACTAAAGCCGCTTTGGAAAGCCAGTGTAGATTGGACTCATCATCAAGGATTGGCTGAACTCGAAGTTAAAACTGCTAATAACGCAGTTTTAAATGAAAAAATTCAGGCTGATTCTCATGCATCTGCAACTGAGTATTTATTGCAGACTCTCCTTGAGGGTGAAACAAAGGTGATCAAAGAAGCTCAGGAAATTGATGTAGTTGGTCATCGGGTAGTACATGGTGGACAAGAATACCATCAGCCGACTGTGGTGACAGAAGAAGTCAAAGCAGCCATCAGACGTTTAGCTAGTTTTGCTCCAATTCACAATCCAGCAAACTTGGAGGGAATAACAGCAGCGGAAAAGGTATTTCCTAATGCTCCTCAAGTTGCAGTATTTGATACAGGTTTTCATAGCCAAATCCCTCTATCTGCGGCTGTTTACCCTGGCCCCTATGCATGGTACGAGCAAGAAAATATCCGTCGTTACGGTTTTCACGGTATTAGTCACCAATACTGTAGCCAACGAGCAGCGCAATTACTAGGTAAAGACTTAAATTCCTTGCGCCTGATTACATGTCATCTAGGTAATGGTTGCTCTTTGACAGCAATTAAAAATAGCAAAAGTATTGATACGACAATGGGATTTACGCCTTTAGACGGATTAATGATGGGGACTCGTTGTGGCTCTCTCGATCCTGGTATTTTAATTTACCTTCTACGTCAGCAAGGGATAGATGCCGACAAATTAGATAATATTCTCAATCACGATTCTGGGTTGAAAGGTATTTCTGGTATTTCTGCTGATATGCGAGCCATTCAAACAGCTATTAGTGAAGGTAATACCCGCGCTCAGTTGGCTTTTGATATGTACATTCATAGATTGCGATCGCACATTGGTTCAATGTTGGCTGCACTCTCTGGATTAGACGCGATTGTATTTACTGGTGGAATTGGAGAAAATCATTCTTTAACGCGATCTGCTGCGTGTGAAGCTTTTGCATTTTTGGGACTAAAACTTGATGAAACCAAAAACCAAGCCTCGCCCAAAGATCAAGATATTGCAACAGTAGATTCTAGTGTGCGCGTTTTGGTGATTCAAACTCAAGAAGATTGGGCGATCGCTAAGGAATGTTGGCATTTATTATGCACTTGTATTCCACCCAATTAATTTATCTGCCATTTTGGCAACTTTTCATCATCAAGATAAGTACATTATAAACATATGCCGTCCTTTAGCAAATTGCGAAAACCTCCTCCCCCGGTACTCAGCTAATTACCGGGGTTTTTCATGTAGAATCAATCCAAATTCAAAATCGGTTGATCCACAATTTCAGTATCTCGATGTACTTATCCCAAATCAATTAATGATTGCAACATATCCTTGGTAAAGACGCGATTTATCGCGTCTCTACAGATGGTCTATTTGTCGCATTCTTTTTTCAAATTGGTATTAACTTAACTGGCTGCGAAATCTCTTTACACTAATTGTCATTAACACTACAGCAAAACCAACTAATGCCAAAATGTTCATCCAGAGGACATCAAAACCTACCCCTTTGAGTAAAATTCCCCGGACAATGGTGATGTAATGACGTAAGGGATTGAGGAGAGACAAGTATTGGAAAAAAGGTGGCATTGCTTCGATGGCAGTGATCGCACCGGAAGTTTGTACTAATGGCATATTAAGAAAAAAGGATGTGAGTAACACTTGTTGTTGCGATCGCGTGATCGTTGCTAACATCATTCCCAAGCTAATTCCCACAAATACATACACAATCGACAAGACGAAAAACAGTGCAATGTTACCATGAAATGGTAAATGAAAAACTACTAATCCTAAAGTCAAAGCTAATACAACATCTGCCATCATCAAAAATACCAAAGGCACGATTTTGGCAAGTAAAATCTCCCAGTTTCCCGCAGGTGTCATCAACAATTGTTCTAATGTTCCTGTATCTTTCTCTCTAATTACTGTTGCTGAGGATACCAGTGTTCCAATTAATGTCAACACTATACCCATGACTCCAGGGACAAAAAACCAGCTACTTGTTAATCCAGGATTGTAGAGAAACACAACTTGAGGTGACACAGGTGGACTCGCTTGCTCATTTGCTAATTGGCGATTGTATTGTTGAAGAATTTGATTAATATAACCGCCAGCAATACCTGCTGTATTGGCATTTACTCCATCAAGAAAAAATTGAATCTTGGCTGATTTATCTGCTAGCTGACGCGGGAATTCTGGTGGAATAATTAAACCGACGTCTAGTTTTCCTTCTTCTACTTGACGACTTAATTCTTTTTCACTGCTGGGAACTGATTCTAATATAAAAACACGATTGGAAGTCATGGCTGTGACTAATTCTCGACTTGCTTCCACATGGGCATAATCAATCACACCTAAACGCAAATTATGAACATCAGGACTAAGGGCTGTGCCATATAGTAACAATTGCACTGTTGGCGGTACAATCAATAAGATGATTAGCTGTTTGTTACGCAGAATTTGCCAAAATTCTTTACGTATTAATGCCCACAAAGGAGTCTCAAATAATCGAAAAATAAATTTCATAATCAAAATAAGAGATAGAATTTTTTTAGAGAAAATATTTATTTATTCCTAGCGAGCAATGCTCATAGTCATAACAATTAATGCCTCTCAATAATTCCGCTTATTGTTATGTTGTGAGAAGAGGGAACAGGGAACAAGAAAACAATGTGTGAATTAATTCTGCTTGAGTACTTATAGAATTAATTTTATTTTTGGAAAAAACTCAGTATGAGTTAATTTACTTTTCCCTGTTCCCTGTTTCCCATTCCCCAATCAAATCTAATTCCTATATTTCAATATTAATCTGGCAATTGCATTCGACTTAAAATTCGACGAGAGACGTTAAACAATATCAATCCCAATATAGCCAGCATAACTAAATCAAACCAAACACCAGCCCATCCAGTCCCTCGTACAAAAGCATCACGAGTGATATCAATGTAATAACGAGCCGGAACAATATTAGGAATAAGGGAAAGTGGAAAAGGAATATTACTGAGTGGATAGATAAAACCAGAGAGTAATAAAGCAGTAATAAATCCAATTAAAGAAACACCTTGGACAGCTGCATTTTGATTACTGCTACGCACTCCTAATAACAAACCAAACAATACACTATCGAAAACAAATAAAACAGAGCCAATAATTAAAGTTGTAGGATCGTCAACTAAGCCAACTTGAAAAACAATCGAGCCTAGTATCATAGCGATTAATGCTTCAGTAATGGCAATCAACAGGTATGCTAGTCCTTTACCAAGTAGTAATTCAGTGGCACTAATACTAGAAGCATATACTTGCAAGATTGTACCTTTTTCCTTTTCTCGCACCATAGCGATCGCACTTAGCAAAGAAGGAAAAATCCACAATACAACTGCATAAGTTCCTGGCACAATATACAGTGATTCTAATCGACCAGGATTAAACCAGAGACGGATGTTGGAAGTAATGCTACTAGTGGCGGGTAACAATCCTTGATCGCGCATGAAAAAATTGGTCACTTGTTCAATGCTATTTTTGATGACACGAGCATTATTGACATCAGTCGCATCTATGAATACTTGCACTTGAGTATTTTTACCACCTTGAATATCTCGACTAAATTCGGGAGGAATAATTACAGCCGCCTTAGCGATACCCCGATCAATTGCATCCTGTACCGGATCTGTACCAGACCATTTATGGGGTATAAACTGATTTGTGGCATACAAGCGCTCAATATAGCTGCGACTCAGGTTAGTATGGTCAAAATCCTGAACAACTAAGGGAATATCCTTACTTTCCAAGCGAATTGCAAACCCGAAAATCAACAGCGTGAGGAATGGTAATAAAAATGCTAATGCTAAAGTCAGGCGATCGCGACGAAATTGAACTAATTCTTTAATACATTGAGCGATAATTCTTTTCATTGCCCAAGATTTAGTAGTTAGTAGTTGTTTTTCTGTTTTCTTCCTTGTCTTCCTTGTCTCCCCCCTCTCCCTTGTCCCTCATTCCCTCAACCTCCTCACACTTTCCTACTCCCCTTGCGCTCGTTCTACAATCCCAATAAATGCATCTTCTAATGAGAAAGGAATCGGACGGAGGGATTTTATACTCAAGTTGGCAGAGTGGAGAAGTTGTCGGATTTCTGGTAGTTCTACATCAGGGTGATCAAGAACTATATGCAAGCCATTGGCAAAGATAGAAACTCGCCAGGAATCTAAATGTTGTTTGAGTAACTTAGATGCAGCTTGATTATTATTCGCCACAATTTCTATTAATTGTCCAGGTTGAGAAGCTTTGATTGAACTCGGAGAACCTTCCGCTACAGTTTCACCCGCTACCATCAAACTCATGCGGTTACATTGTTCAGCTTCTTCTAAATAATGAGTTGTGACTAATATCGCTGTACCATTACGGGCAAAGTCGTTAATTAGTTTCCAAAACTGACGCCGTGCAAGCGGATCTACTCCAGATGTCGGCTCATCCAAAAATAAAATATCAGGTTCGTGCATCACCGACGCACCAAAAGCAACTCGTTGCTTCCAACCACCGGGTAACTGTCCAGTCAGCATTTTTTCCTGTCCCTTTAACCCACAAGTAGCAATTACCCAATCTATTTTTTCTCGGCGCAATTTGCGAGGAACGCCATAAACGCCACTGTAAAACTCCAGGTTTTCTAGAATTGTCAGATCATCATAAAGAGTGAATTTCTGACTCATATAACCAATGCGTCGCCGTAATTGGGGACTCCGGAGATTACCAGTTTCGCCACCAAGAGAAATTTCACCCCCACTAGCTTCTAGTAAGCCACACAGCATTTTGATGGTTGTAGTTTTCCCCGCACCATTCGCACCCAAAAGCCCAAAAATTTCGCCATAACGCACTTCTACATTGACGCTTTTGACTGCTTGGAATTTACCAAAGATACGACTGAGGTTGCGGGCGGAGATTGCTAGGGAAGAGGAAGGAGAGGTGGGGGACGAGGGAGAAAAATTGCCTCCGTGTCCCCCATGTCCTCCTTGTCCTCTTTTACGGGAGCGTGGAAAAGTAAAAAATTGTGGTGCAGAACCTTGTTGACGTAGACGCGTAACAAAGACGTTTTCTAGAGTGGGTTCATTTTGTTCTATTTCAGGAGAAGATAATTGCTGTTGTTGCAATAATTCCCTGACTTGGTTTTCTCCTTCTGTTGCATCTTGGACAAGGACATCTAAGCGATCGCCAAATGTCTGCACGTCTACAATATTTGCAGATGCGTTGTTTGATAAGACTTGCTCGGCGATTTCTAAATTTGATGTGCGGACTTCTAAGCGATGCAAACCTAAGTTGGTGCGTAATTGAGCAGGTGTACCAATCTCGTGAATTTGCCCACTATACATTAAGGCGACGCGATCGCAACGTTCGGCTTCATCTAGGTAGGGTGTTGCAACGATAATTGTCATTCCTTCTGCTGACAATTCGGCTAGGACATCCCAAAATTCCCGTCGTGAGACTGGATCTACGCCCGTTGTCGGTTCATCAAGTAACAAAACTTCTGGTTGGGAAACCAGCGCGCAGCACAATGCCAGCTTTTGTTTCATTCCTCCAGACAATTGTCCCGCCAAGCGATCGCCAAATTTTTCCAAGCTCATCAATTGTAGATATTTCTGGCGACGTTCCCACAATAAATTATCCGGTACTTGTCGTAACCCTGCTGTGTAGCGCAAATTCTCATCAATACTCAAGTCAAGATACAGCGAAAACTGTTGTGTCAGATACCCAATATTCAAACGTGCATCCCGTGCAGCTTGATCAAATATCTCCACTTCTCCGGCTGTAGCTTCCATCACACCCCCCAAAATATGAAAGGTGGTTGTCTTTCCCGCACCGTCAGGGCCAATCAACCCAAACAATTCACCTTTGTAGACAGTGAAATCAATACCTCGCACCGCAGCAAGTTGACCATAGTGCTTATGCAAACCACGAACACTGACGGCTTCAGTATAATCGCTATCTTTAGCGTAATATATATTACTTTTATTTGTGACTACTTGTTTCACCCTTCCCCCCTAAAACCGCTATTTTTTGGGTAAAAACTTACACCTAAGATTTTCCCTCTTCCCCCTTCAAATTAATTTCTCCATCCGCAGGCATCCCAATCTTGGCACAGGGTAAATTACCGTTATTATACGGTTGTTCAGGGTTAAAACAACCACTAGGATTTTCCACACTAACCCGAATACCCACAACTTGTCTAACTCGATCTTTTTGGAAGTAAATATTCTCTGGTGTAAATGAAGCCTGTGGATCAATAGAAATTACTTTGCCTGTCAGGGGTTTTTTTGGTGCAGAATCTAAGAAAATTTGAGTGGTTTGTCCTAAACGCACATTCCCAATATCGCCTTCGGGAATAAAACCACGCAGATATATTGTTTTGGGGTCAACAATGGTGAGAATATTGCTTTGATTGCTGACAACAGCTCCCGGTTCTGCACTCCGAGCAGTTACTACTCCATCCAGAGGACTGACAACATTTAAATCTTTCTTTGCATCTTGAATTTGAGTGAGGATTTGCTGTTTTGCTGCTTGAGCATCTTTAATTTTTGCCTGAGCAGATTTAACTTTGGCTTGAACAGATTTTAATTGAGCAAGACTCTGTTGTCGTTGTCTGTTGAGTGCTTCAATTTGAGTATTACGGATATCTGGGTTAAATCCTGTGGTTTTGGCTTGCGTTAGTTCACCCTCAGCAGCACTTAACTGTTCTCGTGCTGCATTGACTGCTGCTTTTTTGGCTTCTACAGTCGCGACTGCGGTGTCGTATGTTGTTTGACCTTGGTCAAATTGTTGTTGATTGATCGCCCCATCGTTTACAAGTGTAGCATAGCGATCGCGGTTCAATTTCGCTAATTTTACTTCTGCTTCTGACTGCTTGACTTGTGCTTGTGCTTCCACAAGTTGGGCTTTGGCTGCGGCGACATTAGCCTGTGCTTGCTTGACCCGTCCTTGAGTATCACCTTGGGACTGCAATAAATTCAATTTTGCTTCTTCAATTTGACTATCAATTTGTTTAATTTCCCCTTGAACTCGTTCTACATCTGCAAGCGCTTGCTGTTCATCAGATTGGGCTGATGATACCTGGGCCTGTGCGCCTTGTAGTCGGTCTTGTAGTTCTTTGACAGTACTATCATCTAGCTGGATTAACTGCTGTCCTTTCTTAACTGCTACGCCTTCTCGGACAGAAATAGTTTCAATTCTCCCTGATTGTTTCACCGCAATTTCGGTTTCGTAGCCTTCTATTCTGCCACTGAATTTGAGTATATCTTCTGTGATTGGTGGTTGCAGCCACCTCCAGACTCCATAGCCAATCCCACTTACCAACAGCAGTAGCCCAATAATTAAAGGTATTGGCTTTTGGCGATGCTTTTCTTTATTCCTGGGTAATGAAGCATCTTTAAGACCTTCTGTAGGTTGGGGCGCAGTCTGAGTCATGGTTTTACCCTGTTAATTCAACACGCAACGTTGATTGATGGAGGTTGGGGAAAGGGAAAAAAGGGAAGGCGCAAAGGTTTTGTAACTCGCGATTTATTTCCGCCAACTTTCTGTGATTATGTTCATCATACTAGACAGTTTAGTATGATCTAGCAAGAGATAGCCAAAAAAATTTAACATCTATGTCGCAAACTCCTTTCCCTAAATCTACAACCTTGGTAACAAATGAATCACCTGCTGTTACGCAAAAGCAGGAGCAAATATTGCAAGGAGCCATGCGTGTATTTTTAAGTTCAGGTTATGCTGGCACGAGTATGGACCGGGTGAGTGCGGAAGCAGGAGTTTCTAAGCAAACTGTATATAGTAACTTTCGAGATAAAAAGGGACTGTTCAAAGCATTAATAGAAAGGATGACTATAGAGAATTTTCAGAACGTATTTTGTGTTAGCGAATTCCAAGATGATCCTTCAGTATTTTTACGTAAATTAACTACAGTATTTTTTACTAAAATTGTCGATAACCCTGATTATCTGCCCTTGTTGCGACTAATTTTGGCAGAGTCAGAAAATTTTCCCGAATTAGCAAAACTTTATACTCACACAGTGATTCAGCAGGGTAAAAAATTATTGATTAAATATTTTGCTGATCACCCAGAATTAAACATAGATGATCCAGAGGCGATCGCTCAAATTTTTTTTGGTGCTTTGGTATCTCATGTCATCGTGCAAGAGATGTTATATGGCAAAGAAATGATTCCCTTATCACGCGATCGCTTAGTTAATAGTTTAATGAGTCTGGTGTTGGCGCGACAAAAAAACAAGGAGTTATGAACTAATTCATAACTCCCCAGCCTGTTTAGCAATATTTACGGTGCTTTTAAAAAACCTACACTAAATCAACCAGTGAAAGTTTGCCTTCTATCTGGAGTTTAGCTTGCACACAGGTAGCGCAATTGCAACCAAGTTGATCAATGATCGATTGAGAATCACTAGATAAGTTGGGTGCAACCAATTGGTGAACAGGTCGTGCAGATACCAATGTGATCTGTTGTGTGATAGCAGGTGCAGGTTGAAGGGGAGATGCAGCCGCTGGATTTACTACCACCAGCATAGAAGCAAAGACTACAGGAAAAGCAAGTAAAATTAGTTTGATTATGTTCATAAATTGATAAAAACACTCTATAGAAATATAGCATAGCCAGCCTTTACTGGCTTGTCATGAGTAATAATGGTTCCTAATTTGGTGTGAGTAGATTTCACTTTTCTGTTTTTGCCCAAATAAATAATTCACCTTCTTTACCACCAGCAGCTAGTAGCTTACCTTGGGGATGCCAAGCTAAACATGAAAAGCCATTGGATGCGCCTGTGAGAATTTGTGATACTTGGTTAGCATCTTTCCACAGACAAATCCAGCCATCAGAACCCGCAGAAGCCAGAAGAAAATTTTTCGGTGCAAAGGCGATCGCATTAATTATATCTACATGATTGGTTAATACAGTGGCTTCCCAACCTAGAGATTCATCCAAGGACTTTTGCCAAACAACAATACCGTCAACGCTACAGCAAGCCAAAATCGGTACACCATTTTGATCGCTAACACTAGACCAAGCGATTTCGCGAATTTTACCAGGAAAACCCCGCATCACCCAAGGCTGGGGGTCATTACCAGAGACTAATAACTGACTTTCAACTACAGTGATCGTGCGATCCATGTTACCAGAAGCCAGATATTTGCCATCAGGCGACCATGCCATAGCAAGACTGACAGAAGGTATTTCTAGGCTGTATGGTTCTTGATTCCAATCTTGGCAATTCCATACTTTTATACCTTGATGACCAGCGATAGCTAAGTATTTTCCGTCGCTACGCCAATCAATACCCAATGCTGATGAAGACTCAAAATTGAGAATGACAACAATCTCACAAGTATCTGCATTCCATATTTGCACACGCCGCCCCAAGCTAAAAGCTAACTGGTGAGTGTTGGGACTCCAAGCTAGTTGATCAACCCAGGCAGGGGCATTTTCTAAAGTAGCAATTAATTCAGTTCCTTGCCAGATTTTAACCTGACCACCTTGTCCAGCAGCAGCTAAAAATTGCCCATCATCAGAAAAAGCAAGGCAGTCAACAGAACTATTATTGCCAGTTTGCAAAGTTGTTAACTCGTCATTTTGCCAGAGTGCGACTTCCCCAGCAGCAGAAGCCACAGCAAGTATTGTACCTTGAGGCGACCAAGCGATCGCAGTGACATAATCTGAAAGCGTCCCGGAAAAATTCTGGTCAAATTCTTTGGAATCGAGAGTTGAGGGTTTCATAGTTGAGTTCTGGATTATGGTGATGGAGGTGAGGTTTTGTACCTGATTGAGTTGAAAATCGCTACAAATCTTCAGCTCAGTTAAGATATAACAATCATTTGATTTTGAGAAATTTTCTAGGGTGGACAATACCACCCTAAAATTTTTATTTGTACATAAATTATACTTATCATGCAAATTAAATATTTATCAGCTTGGATCATTTTTGGTCTAGTACTAGTACTTTTTTTCTCTGTCATATCTCCTGTTCAAGCTTCTGTCTGCCGAAATTTGCAAGGACACCAAATTTGTATTATTAGTATTAAACGCAGTGCTAAAAATTATTGGGAATACAGGGCAATTGTCAGTGTAGATGGAATTAAAAAACCCCTGGAAATTTACAACTGTCGTGATCAAAATAAAGTTGAAGAAGATGGAAATATTGTGCCATTTGATGATATTGATCCTGGTAGATTGATCTGTAGATATTTTCAAAAACAAAGGTAAATAATGAAGTGAGTTACTAAATTTTCCATAATTCATAACTCTTATTTATTCTACATCAAACCTGCTGATTCATACAGACGTTTGAGCATCGCTATTATCTTGTCGCCATAATTTAAATCTGCTGACCATCGCCCTGATAATTGACCTAGTAAGGGAGCGATTCCACGAGTGACAAAACGAAATCTTGGGTCTACTACATCCTGTACCAGAGGTTCTAAACTAGCGTAAGCCTTCAAGTGTTGAATATGCGCCCTCACACCTATTCTGGCACTTTCAAAACTTGCAACCTCGCTACCTCCGCCAATTGTTCCTAAACCTGCAAAGTTATTTTGTTCTAATTTAATATCACCGCCAAAGCGTAAAAAACCTGTTTCTACACACATTTGACAGAAAGCAATGTCATAGTTAACCCCTTCAATTGTAGCTTCTTCCCGATAGAGTTTGCCGATGTCAGGAAACTTGACTAAGGCATTTTCATTGTTATTTTTGAGAAATATTTGTAGCTGCACTTCGGAAGCATTACCATGAGACATGATTTTGTCAACTTGACCAGAGCAAATTACTAAGTTAGAACGTAAAGTTACGGTACGACTCGTACTATCCCAACTGATAGAAATATGAAATTCTCGTAGTTCAATAGCTTTAACATAAACAACTCGACGATAGGTAATCCGGCGAACATTTGGTGCTTTTGATAGATCAATTTGTAAGCGATCCGCTAAGTCAATTGGGATGTAAGCATTACCATCAACTAATATCCCTTGTTCAGAATATTTTTGTCCATTAATGTTAATATTAATTGCTGGGTAATTTGGTTCACTACCTTCTGAACCAGGGTCAACAGTACGACTCCAAGCTGCGAGTCCATCAGCTATACCCACAGCAAAATCACGACGGCGGTTTTGTAGTAAACCACGATCTTCTGGATTACTCAAAAAACCAACTTGCATTAACAAAGCAGGCGCTTGTGTCTGGCGACAAAATGCTAAACTACCCATACCCGAATTTGTATCTGGTTTCACTCCTCGGTTAGGTAATTGCGAAACATGTCGTAGTAACCCCATTAATACTAATTCTGCATTGCTTTTGCGTTCATCATTGTTGGCAATATAAAAAACACTAGCCCCACGCACAGAAGGGCTACTAGCAGCGTCAGCGTGAATTTCCAAGGCGACATCACCACGACGAACACGAGAATTGATCCAGTCGATAGTTTGTTTGGCACTCAAGTCATCGGGAACTGATAACACTTCAAAACTGCGCGCTCTCAATTCTGTCAAAATTAAATCACGCAACAAAATCATTTCTCTGGCTTCTGTTGTACCTCCAGCAATTGAACCTGGATCAATTCCAGCCGTTTCTTTGCCTCCGTGGGCTGCGGAAAGAAAAACACGTCCCATTTTCAGTATTTCCTCTTACTAAAATCTCAGTGTAAGTAATTGAATACATCATTATTGCCTTGGGAACAAGAATATAATAGCGATCAGGGATTGGGGATCGGGGATCGGGGATCGGGGACAAAACAATTCAAAATACCCTACGGGAAGGCTTGCGCCTACAAAATTAAGAATTTTTTGACTTTTGACTTTTGACTTTTGATTTGTTTAGCCCAATCCCCTTTCCCCTTTCCCCAATCCCCAATCCCTGCTCCCCAATCCCCAATATGTACACTCCCCGCCTACACCCAGACACTATAGAGGAAATTAAACAACGGGCTGACATTTATGATGTCATCTCGGAACACGTTGTTTTACGCAGGCGTGGTAAAGATTTTGTGGGTTTGTGTCCTTTCCACGACGAAAAATCTCCCAGTTTTACCGTCAGTCCCACAAAGCAAATGTATTACTGTTTTGGCTGCCAAGCAGGGGGGAATGCAATCAAGTTTCTCATGGACTTGCATAAGCATTCTTTTGCGGAAGTGGTGCTGGATTTGGCGCGACGTTACCAAATTCCTGTGCAAACTCTCGAACCAGAACAAAGACAGGAGTTACAAAGACAATTATCAGAACGATCGCAACTTTACGAAATTCTCGCTTCTACTGCCCAATTTTATCAACATGCCCTCAGACAGCCCCAAGGACAAGTCGCCCTTGAGTATCTGCAACAAAAACGCCAACTGCAAGATGAGACTATTGTGCAGTTTAACTTGGGTTATGCTCCGGCGGCTTGGGAAACTCTCTACCGTTATTTAGTGGAAGATAAGCGCTATCCAGTACAGTTGGTGGAAAAAGCCGGGTTAATTAAACCCCGCAAAGAAAGCAGTGGGTATTATGATGTATTTCGCGATCGCTTGATGATTCCGATTCACGATGTGATGGGACGGGTGATTGCTTTTGGTGGTAGAACTTTGGGCGATGAACAACCGAAGTATCTTAATTCACCAGAAACTGAATTATTTAATAAGGGTAAAACTTTATTTGCTCTTGACAAAGGAAAAGCTGGTATTTCCCAAATGGATCAAGCTGTGGTGGTGGAAGGATATTTTGATGCGATCGCTCTTCATGCAGCTGGAATTAATAATGCTGTTGCTTCTTTGGGTACTGCCCTCAGTATAGACCAAGTACGGTTATTATTACGCTACACCGACTCGAAACAACTCATACTCAACTTTGACGCCGATAAAGCTGGTAATATCGCCGCCGAAAGGGCGATTGGAGAAATTGCGGAACTGGCGTACAAGGGCGAAGTGCAACTAAAAATCCTCAATTTACCCGATGGTAAAGACGCTGATGAATATTTACATACCCATACATCCGCAGATTATCAACAACTGTTAGCGAATGCACCTTTGTGGTTAAATTGGCAAATTCAGCAAATCACAAAAGATCGGGACTTAAAACAAGCTACAGATTTTCAACAAGTCTCGCAGCAATTAGTTAAATTACTCAAAAATATTACTAATATAGATACGCTTAATTATTACGTTTCTTATTGTGCAGAAATTTTAGCTTTAGGAGACGCTAGACTAGTACCCTTGCGAGTCGAAAATCTGTTGACTCAAGTTGCGCCGCAAAATAATATCAGAAGTATAGCGCGATCGCACTACAGACAAAACCAAGATTTATCAACACAGACAAGTAAAAAAACTTCTGCAACTTCGGAAAAAAGTCTACTAGAACAAGCAGAAGCTTTATTACTGCGAATATATCTGCATTGTCCCGAACAGCGCCAAGCCATCAACGATGCTTTAGAAGAACGAGATTTGCAGTTTAGTCTTTCTAACCATCGCTTTTTGTGGCGACAAATTTTAGAACTTGCATCTGATAATTTAGAAGATGATTTAATCTCAACGGTGCAAGACAAATGTTTGCAATTTTCTGAAGAAATGGCGTTAGTTTCCCATCTATTTCAACTCAACGAAAAAAATGAGAAAGAAATATTACGTACTCCCCATGTTGTTCAAGCAACTACTGCTTGTATGGAACGGGTATTGAGAGAAAAACGTTATCGTCATTTCTTGGAATTGTGGGAACAAACTGATCCGAAAGCTGAACCTGAACGTTGGCAATCATATTATCAAGCTTTTTATGCAGAAAAGTTGCGGTTGCAAGAATTAGATAAACAACGACAGTTTTCTTTGATTGATTTGTTGTAATGTTGTACTTAGATGAACAGGCTAGGCGATACTTTGAAATAATCGCCAAGGGCTTTGGCTTGTGCTTTACTTATGGAACGTTTACCATTCACAACTTCCGACACTACACCACTTGAGCCAATAATACCTACTAAATCAGCTTGACGAGTTCCACTGGCTTCCATAATGTGTTGAAGAATTTCATGAGGCGCGGATTCATCCATCGGATAATTTTGCGTTTCATATGCTTCAACCAATATTACTAGTAACTTGTGTAAGATTTGCTCTTCAATCGTGCGATTATTTTTAAAAGTTAGCTGTTCTACTACTTGCAAAACACGTTCGTACTCTTGTTCTGTCTCAATTGCTGTAGGAGTAACCTCCGCCAACAGATTGCGATAAGCATTTTGATCAAAAGTAAGGGTCATTTTTCCATTAACAACAATGGGAATTAGCAGGCTTCTAAATTAATGGGCGATATTTCTTTCCATGTCTGAGACTCATTTGCAGCACACCAAAGGTCGTATTTTTGCTGAAGGTTCAGCCAAAGCTCAGGAGTCGTCTGAAAAGCTCTAGACAAACGAAGAGCCATGTTTGGTGTAATTCCTGCCTGTTCGTTAACTATCTCAGATACGGTTTTCCGAGATACACCAAGAACTTCGGCAAGTTCAGAAATTGTCAGATTAAGAGGATCAAGATATTGGCGCTTGATTAACCCTCCTGGATGTCTGGGTTTTCTTTTATTAACCATATTTTTAAATAAATTAGTGATAATCTTCGTAATTTACGTTGTAAGCATCTCCATCTTCAAATGTGAAGGTTAAACGCCAATTTTTAGACACGGTGATTGACCATTCTCCTTTTCTGTCTCCTTGCAGTTGATGAAGTCCAGAACCGGGGTATCGCATGTCTTCAACATCAGAAGATGCATCAAGTCTGTCAAGTATATCTAAAAGCTTGTCTGCGTGGGAAGCTTGAACACCGCTCTTGTCATCATCTTCAAAAAGCTTTTTTAGTCCTTTGTGCTTGAATTTTTTAATCACAATAAGGTTAATTACACTCGAAGTGTAACCTTCAAGGTTACATGCGTCAAGCGTAAGTATATGTCAAACTAATCACTAGCGCAATTGTATGGATCTATTTCTGAACTACCCCTGGGGTAGTTCACTCCCCATCTTCTTTTCTAATTTCCCTGCAAAGGTGCATCCAAAACTTTCTTGATGCGATCGCGTGTCTCTAGTAAATGTGCTTTGGTATATTCGTCACCACCACGAACGTTATCCAGTTTTTCAGATAGTTGTTTCAAGTTATACCAAGCTAGAGTCCGGGCATCTTCTGGAACCTCTTGTTTTCGCAACACCATTTCATTGAGAGTTTCGACGTATCGGCGCTGTAAGCCTCGACGTAAGCTAGAAATCTCGACGGTTTTGCCTTGGGGTTTTAATACTTCTGTCCAAATCCCATTTTGTAGAGTATCAAATAACTCAGGTAAGGTCAGGGAATTTTCGGCTTTATTTTTGTATTCCATGTCTTTGAGGCGGGAAAGGCGATCGCCGGAAAGCAAATCCCACAACACTAGACTTTGCATGAACAATACCCAATCATGAATCGGATAGTCTAAGCGACCGATACGGGGACTACTACCCCAATGTCGCCAAC
The DNA here is from genome assembly GCF_041928655.1 of Pelatocladus sp. BLCC-F211. Lineage (NCBI taxonomy): Bacteria > Bacillati > Cyanobacteriota > Cyanophyceae > Nostocales > Hapalosiphonaceae > Pelatocladus > Pelatocladus sp. BLCC-F211. Next base: position 16,480 of record NZ_JBHFLM010000185.1, read on the forward strand.
GGGATGGGGCTAATTTATTCAGCAAATCTGGTGAGAAGTTAAAAGCATCTTCGGCAAAGACATACTTTTGCAAAAGCGCTAATGCTTGCCGTTGTTTTTCTAATGGTACTGGTTGAAAGGGTAGTTTTCTTTGTTTATCATCAGGATGAACTCGATAAAAAGATTGTCCACCAATATATTTTGTCGCGTAAAAAATATTTTGGAAATAATTTCCCAATACTGTACCAAACTGTTCTCTGACATCGCTATAGCTATCGCCATCGACAGGGCCACGCTGGTTGAGACGATCCCATATAATCCGGGCATTTTCTAACTGCCATTGAGAATAAACTAAGACATTGTTGCTGTTATCCCAAGCGTCAGCAGTCGGATCTAGGTCGTACATGTCTTCATCTGTAGCATAAGTCAATTCTGGTTGGTCTGATTTTTCGGCAATTTCATTCAAAAAGGGTTTTTCGGCTGTGGGGGTTGCTGCTGAAAATTGAGTGTAGCCGTATTGAATTGCCCAATCATCATAAGGCCCGACGATGTTAGGAAAATAATCTCCTTGTTTTTGACCTTTGGGGGCAAGATTTGGGGGAATATAATCCATTACAGATGAAACTAGCCCTTTGTTGCGGGTGATATCTGTATTGTTCAGTTGTTCTGGTGTCAGCATCGTGCTACCACGGAAATTGTGACGTAACCCCAGAGTATGTCCGACTTCGTGAGCAATAATTAACCTTAAATATTGATGGATATAATTTTTCACCTGGTCACTAGTGGGAGGTGTTTGTTGGAGAAGTGACATTGCTATAGAACCAAAAGCAAATTGGTTAGCAGCTTCCATACCGTAACAAAGGTCATATTCTCCAGCTAGTTTCGATAGGTGTTTGGTAAATAGCTTTGATTTGACTGAGTTTTGGTTTGCTTCTAAACCATTGGTACAAAGCAAACGATTTTGCATTAATGCTGTTAAGGAAGTTCTGTTTTGTTGCTCGTTGGGTTGGATAATTTGGCGATACTCGTTTTTCAGGGCGCGGACAAAACTCGCATCTACTAAAATTGTGGCGTTTAAGATTTCTCCTGTGATTGGATTGACGCGGGAAGGCCCCATGGCAAAATATCCATCTACGGTGTTAATCCAGCGAATTGTGTTGTAACGGATATCCGCAGCGTCCCATTTGGCATTATCCGGCATTTGTTTGACTTGGATGGCATCTTTAAATCCAGCTGCTTCAAAGGCTTTGTTCCACATCAAGACGCCTTCAGTAATGGCGGTGCGGTATTCTAAGGGTACGGCGTTATCAATCCAAAAGACTATGGGTTTTTTGGGGGGAGAAATAGAGGCGTTGGGGTCTTGTTTTTCTAAATGCCAACGGTTAATGTAGCGGACAAACGGCTCTTTGCGTTCATCGTTGGATAAGTCTTGGTAAGCGGTGAGAAAATAGCCGATGCGATCGTCTGCTAGTCGGGGTTGGTAATTATTATTTGGGAGTTGAGAAAGACTGTAGTGAACGCGTAAGGTAAAGCCACGGCTATCTGGTACGGTCATGAAGCTTTGTGTTTCTTCATCTTCTTCATCGTCGCTACTACCAGAGAAATTCATCACAGATTCAATTTCGACATTTTGCGGGAAAGCTTTGGCGTTGCCAAAATAAGATTCATCAGCACTTCCAGGTAATCCCAAACTTGAAGTTAATCCGGCGATATCTGTCAGTAGCAAATCACTGAGGTCGATTAAAATAGATTTGCTTTGGGAATGAATGCTTTTGATGTCTATAGAATAGAGAACTGAGTCACTAAATGACCGCGCTAGCGATCGCGCCTGGGGATCTCCTTCACGAGTACGAAAATTGACGTTGCGGACAACAAAGTTTAATTTATCATTGACACGCTCGAAATAAAACAAAAAATCCTGCAAAGGCATACCACTGTAGATACCAGCTTCACCAATACCTGATTCTAAGGTTGCTGTGGCGAGAAAATTTTTCTTTAGTTGCTCTGGTTTGACCTCTAGATATATTTTATTGTCTTCTTTGTTGCGGTAAATAGTAAATAAACCTTGCTGCTTTTGAGTATTTTTGATGACTGTGTTAAAGTCTTCCAATTCTTCTTTTTTTGATGGTTTGGAAGTAGAATCGGGTTTATCATCTGGTTTTTCTGGTTTATCTTTACCCGGCTTCTCTGAATCTTTCGCGATCAGTAAAAAAGGCTGCTGCTCAATTTTTCGAGTATTTTTTACCCAAATGAAAGATTGACGCTGTGATTGTTGATTGTTTTTGATCACCCAAATCTTGGATAAAGGTAGAGGAGAAGACATCGGGACGGTGATTTTACCAGACACAGAGACTTTCTCTGTCTCCCTATTCCCCGCTTCCACAGCCAGTGTCTTACCGCTAGCGATGATTATTCCTAAAAATAAACTAGGTAAAGCAACAACATAATAAATTAGTCTCTTCATCCGAAAGTTCCTGGCTTCGTTCATTATCTCATTTTTAATACTTGCAAGGCAAAATGTCCTTACTGCTACTATTGGCTGACTTGCTACGGTCTATCAAAAATATTCTCCAGTGAAAACTTAGACTCGTGGCAGATGACAACCCATATTAACGCTCAATATCAAGCAAGAAACTTTTATGTTAGCTGTTAATGACATTGATGAGCTTTTCTGCGATGTTTTACTGTAGTATTTTTGCTAACAACTATATCTGTAGCAAACAGAATCTATTGTTTTGATATTTGATCAAATTTAAAGATGCTGACAAGTTAGCATCACAACTCAATCAGACAGCTTAGGGTTCATGAAAAACGAAAACGTTTTTAAGCAGACATTTTGATTGAAATCAGAGGAAAATGTTGAGTAATAGCTTAAAACAGGATTATGTGTAAACTAGTACAGCAGATCAACGTATTTGACAATCACATTAGCAGGAGAAAGTCCGATATTTAGGGATAAACATTATTGAGTTAGCAGTATTAACAGATACATGTATGGCACTATTATATCAAGTGTGGAAGCGTTTGGTAAGTTATGTTAGAAGAATCGAAGAACAAGAGAGATCAAATGTAACGGGTCTTGAACTCGAAGGGGTTTTTACTTTAGTAAAAAGTAACAATACTCAAAATAATTACAAAGAACTGCTCTCGCCGGAACAATTGCAACAAAGTTTGGAAGAATGGACAAAAACTAGCGATAGATGGAAATTTCAAACAAGCGATCGCCAGTTAGATGAGAATATTTATGACTTATTGGGAAATAGTGCATTCAAGATTGAAATTGTCGAAGCAGTAATGCAGAGGTTGGTTACTAGTAAGAATTTTCGACCTGTACTGTTATTTCAGCGTTTAGCAGATTTTTATCATCGTTGGTGTGAGGGGGTATTTATAGATGCAGTACCCAGTGAAAACTTACCACAGAAAAAAATGTTGCAGTTGCAAGCCCAAAATCTTGCGATCGGACTGCGACAAGTAGATATCAATACAGGACTGAATGTGTTGATTTTACTCTTGGAATTGCATCGTTATGCCCAACAACAAGATGACATCAAAGCCCAAATAAATTTTTATCCCTCTGGTCAACGGCACAAAGATAATTTTTTTACATCCCAACTGCTGCGTGTCATCAATTATAGCGATGCGATCGAAATTGGTAATTTTGCTAATGTTGTTGGGGAATTCCTCAAAGGTAACAACTTTAGCGGCGCTTATCTTGGGGATGCGAACCTGACTGGTGTTAACTTTAGCGGTGCTAATCTCAGTGGTGCTTATCTTGGGGATGCAAATCTGACTGGTGTTAACTTTAGCGGTGCTAATCTCAGCGCTGTCAACCTTGGCGATGCTAACCTCAGTGGTGCTAACCTCAGTGGTGCGAATCTCAGGTGTGCTGACCTTAGCAGTACTAACCTCAGTGGCGCTAATCTTAGTTGTGCCGATATTTACCGTGCTGATCTCAGTCACGCTGACCTCAGCAGCACTAACATCAGTGGTGCCGATCTTAGCCATGCTAACTTAACCAGTGCTAATCTGAGGGATGCAAAACTCAGCAGTAGCTATCTTAATCACGCGATTCTCTTTGGCGCTAATCTCAGTGATGCCAACCTCAACGGTGCTAATCTTGATTATGCTGATCTTTGCCGTGCTGACCTTAGTGGTGCAAATTTCAATCATGCTAATCTTAAAAGCACTAACCTCAGCGACACCATTCTTTTTAGCACAAACCTCAGAAATGCCATTCTCATCTGTGCTGATCTCAGCTATGCCAAACTCAATGGTGCAAAACTCAATGGTGCTAACCTCAAAAGCGCCATTCTTCTAGGTGCAGACCTTGGTGGCGTAGACCTCACCAATGTTATTCTCAATGAAGCCGATCTCAGTGGCGTGGTTCTCAACGAAGCTGATCTCAGTGGCGCAGACATCACCGACGCAATTCTTTTGGCTACTGACCTGAGTTACGCCAACCTCAGCAGCGCCAACCTCAGTGGTAGTAACTTGAGTGGTGCGATCCTCAGTGGTGCTGATCTCAGCTACACAAACCTGAGTTATGCAATTTTAGGTGGCGCAGACCTCAGCGACGCCAACCTAGAAAAAATGACTTGGAATGAAAATTTAGAATGGGAAGATGTGCGTGGTTTAGATAAAGCGGTAAATATCCCAGAAGCTTTAAAGCAGCATTTGCAGGAACGGGGATCGGGGAATAGGGAATTAACTTAGTAGCAAACCGATAAATCCATCGGTGTGCATCGCCTTGTACAGTGGTCAATTTTGTAACTAGTAGCTTGTGATTGAACACAAAATACAAAACGGTTTTTCCTCAGTAGTTTTACGACTTTCAGATAGATAGTCATTGGATATAAGATAAAACATTACTTTCTTTCATGAAAGTGTGAGCTATAGCGCTTCCCTAAAGTGTTTGAGTATGACCAATAACAATCTTTTGCTGAAGCCTGATGAGACTATCTTGATCAATCAGATAAGTAACTACGTTTATCAAGCGATCGCACTCATTCAAGAACAACAACCAGAGTTATTACTAGAAAAATATAGAAATATAGACTGGCGTAGTAGTCGCAATCAATCTGCATTCACAGCAAAATTAATAGAATTCCTCAACTCAAATCACACTGATCATGCCTTATTTTCAGAATTGCCAAGATTTTTGAAAGCTATCCTCACTCTTGAATCTTTTGATTCACCTATATTGATAAATCTACTAGATACAGTTCGTCAACTTTCTTCTCACAATTCTGAGCAACATAACTTATATCTTCATCAAAAACCAGATATATCAGAACAGAATAATCTTACTAATGACAATCAATCTATGCAAAATATAGGCATAGCAATTTTACTTTTAGATGCAGAAAATCTCCAAATTAATGTCGAAACAGAAAAGTTTTTAACAACAGTTTGTGCTTGTTGTTTACAAGTTAAAATTGCCTTTGCTAATTGGCGCAGCATGGGTAAAATTGATATTCAACTTCATGAACGTGGTTATGAATTAATTCACGTTCCATCTGGTAAAGACAATGCTGATGGTAAAATGATCGCTTTTGGCTCATCAATTCATGAGCGTTACCCAAAAGCTAAAGAAATCTTAGTTTGTTCAACAGATCATGTCATGACAAATCTTTGTAACCACCTTCAGCAAAATGGGTTGACAGTATACAGGGTGAGTAAACAGGGAGAAAGTCTGACTGTATTTAATAGTAATACAGGTAAAGTCATTAATTTTATCCCAAATCTACCGTCACTGGAAACTTTTATTCAACAACTAAAAAAAATTATCAAAGCCGAGCAAAAAAGCACAAATAGTTATTGGATTCAATTATCTAAAATTTCACAAATTTATGAAAATAAATATAAATTCAGTATTAACGAAGTAGTATCTAAGCATTTACCTAATAAAAGAGCAAGAGATATTTTTATCAACTATCCTAATGAATTTGTTATACATCAAATTGATGAAAATTCTGAGTTGTATATAGCGTTATTTGAAATTCGTGAATACCCAGAATTAAATAGTATTAATACAATTCAGCAAAATAGTACTTCCTTATCTTTAGTATCTAATATTAAATCTAAAACTGATTTAGAAGAGGCACTTAAACAGATTCTCATTCATTTAACAATTAAATCTCCTGGAAGTTACGTTGATATTGGCATATTGGGTAGTAAGTTTAGTCAGCAATATGGCAAATCAATTACTGAGCAAATTAAAAGTTTGCAGTTAAATAGTAATTTTATTAAATTTTTACAATCCAGTCAGACTTTTGAAATCAAACAGACAGAAAAAAGATGGGAAGTAGCCGTTCGGTAAGTCGCTTGATAAACCTAAATTGATGCAATAAAATTTGCTTGTAAATTTAATATTGGACTTTAGCTATGAGACTAAGATTTAAATTGCAGGCTACTCACATCGCCACTACAAACTTAAATCTAGCAACGCGCGTATACTCTCATCAGATAAATCGTACAGATATCGCATCTCTTTGAAATTACTAAAATTTCGTTGAATTGATTTGCGATAGGTTGGATCGTAGTGATTAGATAAAATATCTCTGATCAATAATTCCCACTTTTCAGCATCAATTAATTGATACCATTGATTTACTTTTTCCCAGCCATAGCGGTCTTTGAGTTTTTCCAATTTTGCTTTTAAAATATCAGGATATTCTATAAAGTGGGAATATTTTTGTAAAAGAAACTTGACTCTGGCTGTGATTGGTAGTTGAATATCTACACAACAGGCCTGTTTCATTTTCTCCCACAAAGACTTCGGTAAATAGACTTTACCTATTTTTCTACTTTCTGACTCTATCCAAACTGGCTGGTTAGGATTAAAGCTTTGAAGTTGCTGCAATAGTAGTGATTCAAAGTACTTTTGGGTAGGCTGGGATGAAAGTTTATCTTGCCATTCTTCACCAAATACAGAACCACGATGTTGAGCCAAATTTTCTAAATCTAATACTTGAGTGCCACGCTCACGCATTTGCCTTAAAATGTAGGTCTTCCCACTACCAGTTAAACCACACAGTATTTTGTAGGTAAATTTTTTGGGCAATTCTTCTATTTGTTGACGCACATAAGCGCGATAAGTTTTGTAGCCACCTTCAAGTAGGGTTACACGCCAACCAATTTGACCAAGTACTATAGCCATACTTAAAGAAGGCTGTCCACCCCGCCAGCAATACACAAGAGGATGATAGCTCTTTTCTTTCTTGGCAAAGTGTTGAGTGATATGCTCAGAGATATTCTTTGTTACCAAAGCCGCACCAACTTTTCTGGCTTGAAACGTGTTGATCTGTTTGTATATAGTTCCTACTTCTGTGCGTTCGGAATTATTTAGTACAGGTAAATTGATTGCGCCAGGAATATGATCTTCGCTAAATTCTCTGGGAGAGCGAACATCAATAATTTCAGTGTAGGTTTCTGTCTGAGGTTTTTGAGTGTATGTAGGTAAAGGTGGCATGTGATTAAGATAATTATAAATAATTGCTTGAAAATAAGGTTTATTCTCCTGATTGTAATAAATAGCGTTATATCTCATAAACACCTTAGCGTAGCTATTGAGTTAAGAGGTTATTGACACGGTAAATTCATTACCCAAATAACAAACACCTAACAACTAGCACTAGCCCCCATCGAATGGCATAGTAGTAGGGTGGGTACTACCCACCCTACTATTTTTTAGGGGTATACAATCAAAATGACAGACTTCAGAGAACTCAAAGAATGGGAAAAAGCCCATGAGTTAACAGTTGCGGTCTATGAAACCACCCAGTCTTTCCCCGAAGAAGAATTACTGGGGTTAACGCAACAAATACGTTTAGCCTGTTCCGCAATCCCCGTTAAAATAGCCCAGGGATGCAATCGCGAAGAGAGAGAAGAGCAAGTTAATTTTTTGGAAACCGCAAAGGATGCAGCCATTGAGGTAGAGTATTATCTGCTGCTGTGTTATGAGTTGGATATGCTCGATTCTTCTGATTACGATCGCCTAGTCAGCAAAACAGTGGAAGCTAAAGAACTCCTAGAATTGTTCATCGATAAACTTAGTCATAGATAAATTAGTAGTTAGTGGTTAGAAATCAACTATTAGGAATACTATTTGATTTTTGCGAAGCTAGGTAAACTTCCTGTTCCCTGTTTCCTGTTCCCTATCTTCACAAGTAAGTTCATAGATCAAAGTGGATTCTTATACTAACTACTAACTGATAACAGTATGATTCAACTTACTCCCCAAAATTTACAAACCATCTACAGTCACGCTGAAACTACTTACCCAGAGGAGTGCTGTGGGATTATTTTTGGTCATCGTGGCGATGATGGTAAAACTATAGTAGAAATTATGCCTACAGAAAATGCTTGGAGTGCTGAAGCAGCACTGGATTTTCCTGGTGATCAAATCATATATGAGAAGAAGCGCAGGTATGCGATCGCGCCTCAAGTCATGTTACAAGCACAAAAAGCAGCACGGACACGTTCTATCGATATAATAGGTATTTATCACTCTCATCCCGACTATCCAGCAATTCCCTCAGAATTTGACCGACAGTGTGCTTGGCAAGAATACTCATACATTATTGTTTCTGTGCAGAATGGCAAAGCTGCTGAGATCAACAGCTGGTGTCTTGATGATCACCACCAGTTCCAACCAGAAACAATTGAAAAGTTATTTTAAAAACCACTCAAGATACAAAGACACAAAGGGTATCGTTTTTGGGTAGGATAAAAAGTCCGCGCTTCCTCATCTAACTGCTATGCTAAATCCGAATTTGGATGAAATCCAGCTGACGAAAGACGATTACGAACGCTACTCCCGACATTTAATTTTGCCGGAAGTAGGATTAGAAGGGCAAAAGCGTCTCAAAGCTGCTAGTGTACTGTGTATCGGTACAGGTGGACTAGGTTCACCGTTACTTTTATATCTGGCTGCGGCGGGTATTGGACGCATTGGTATTGTTGATTTCGATGTTGTTGATACTTCCAACCTCCAACGTCAGGTGATTCACGGTACTTCTTGGGTGGGTAAACCCAAGATTGCATCAGCCAAGAATCGCATTCTCGAAATTAACCCCTATTGTCAGGTTGATCTATACGAAACTCGTCTGAGTTCCGAAAACGCTCTCGATATTGTTAAACCTTATGATGTTGTCGTTGATGGAACTGATAATTTCCCAACGCGATATCTTGTCAACGATGCTTGTGTATTGCTAGATAAACCCAACGTCTACGGTTCCATTTTCCGTTTTGAAGGTCAAGCAACGGTATTTAACTACGAGGGTGGGCCAAATTACCGTGATTTGTATCCAGAACCCCCACCACCAGGGATGGTTCCCTCTTGTGCAGAAGGCGGTGTCTTGGGAATTTTGCCGGGAATGATTGGTATCATCCAAGCAACAGAAACCGTTAAGATTATTATGGGTCAGGGCAATACTTTAAGTGGACGCTTACTGCTGTACAATGCCTTAGAAATGAAATTCCGCGAATTGAAATTGCGTCCCAATCCGATACGTCCAGTAATTGAAAAGTTGATAGATTACGAACAATTCTGCGGTATTCCACAAGCGCAAGCAGAGGAGGCGAAACAGCAAATGGAACTTTCTGAAATGACTGTTCAGGAATTGAAGCAGTTGTTGGATAGTGGTAGTGACAATTTTGTACTGCTGGATGTCCGCAACCCACATGAATATGAAATTGCTAAGATTCCTGGCTCTGTCTTACTACCTTTACCTGATATCGAAAATGGTAATGGTGTAGACAAAGTCCAGGAATTAGTCAACGGTCATCGCTTGATTGTCCATTGTAAGTCGGGTATGCGTTCTGCAAAAGCTTTGGGAATTCTCAAGCAAGCAGGAATTGATGGTACAAACGTCAAGGGTGGTATTCTGGCTTGGAGTAAGGAAATTGATCCATCTGTACCGACATACTAAATATTAAAGTTCAATAGATTATTGATGCACACAGGTAATTTTTATCTGTGTGCATTGAATTATTAGGGTTTGAAACCTGACTTTTAAATCAAGCAAACCCAGACTTTACAAACATCTTCTTAGCCCCTATTCGCCAGTGGTATCCTAAGTCGGGAATCTTGTTGTTCACGAATGATTTAGAATTGCTAGATTTAATAACTAATTGAATCTGTTTACATAGCAAAATTCACTATCATCCAGTAAACAACAAGCACAAGAACAACACTGACCCATAAAATGGCTTTGTTTTGAAACAAATTGGTTAGACGGTTCATAAGCAGTTATTTCGAGAATTGATTAATTGATTAATTGATTATCAATGTCTGATTATTCAGACCCTGCACCAGCTTTTCGTTCCGCCAAGAAATCAATAAATTTTTGCGCTGCATAGCGGAAGTCAGATAAATCTGACTAGGAAAGTCTTTGAGTCCGTTTAAACTGACTGATGCTATTAGCCTAAGAATAAATTCTCAGGCGGTATATAGGGTAAGTGCAAGATGTCTGATCACAGACAAATAAATCAGACAAAGATATACGGCATACTTTTATATGCTTTGGTAACTAATTCAGAATGGGTCTAAAACAGAGACTTTCATCTATCTTGATTTCAGTACGTTTTTACGTACTTAAGCTATTAGCTGCGAATTTATTGCAGGGCGAATTAGGAATTGAAGCTATACACTCCTCACTTCAATAATCCTGAATACAAATAGTCATCCATCAAAATCAAACCGACTTTGATTTAATAGAGCAAAGGGAATTGAAATTTGGATCTGATATTAATTTTATTCTAGCTATTTCAACAGAATTTTGCAGCACTGATAAAAGGAAAACATGGAGACTCAGATGATCTTTCGCAAGACTGATGACAAATCAATTTATAAATAACTTGTGCTGTAAATAACTTCTTTTTCATACCTGAAAGCTAATATATCCTCACCAAGGGTAGACAACAATTTGTTTTATATAAATATAAACTTTGTATTAATCCCTGGCTCGACTAGTGTTTCAAGTAGGCTCTCAGATTAAATGAGTTGCTTTAAAACACATATTTAGAAAAAACGTAGCCGCTTTTTTATTCTCATCTTTCTTTTCAGGAGTCTTTTATGCGAATTGCTCAGGTTGCTCCACTGTGGGAAAGAGTACCACCTCCAGGTTACGGTGGAACTGAGTTAGTAGTGGGTTTATTAACCGATGAGTTAGTCCGACGTGGACACGAAGTCACGCTATTTGCATCGGGAGATTCTCTCACTTTAGCAAAGCTAGTATCAGTTCATCCTCGTGCTTTACGGCTTGATAAAAGTATCAAAGAGTACGGCGTCTATGAGATGTTGGAATTGAGTCGAGTGTATGAATCAGCAGATGAGTTTGATATCATTCACTCTCATATGGGTTGCAATGCATTACCCTACGTTAATTTAGTCAAGACACCTACTGTACATACGTTGCACGGTATTTTTACACCCGACAACGAAAAATTATTTGTACATGCTAAAAATCAACCCTACGTGAGTATTTCTAATTCACAGCGTGAACTAAGGTTAGGGTTGAATTATGCAGCAACAGTTTATAACGGAATAGATGTCAGCAGCCATAAATTTCATGCTGAACCAGAAGAACCACCCTACTTGGCATTTTTGGGTAGGATATCACCAGAAAAAGGAACGCATATAGCAATACAAATTGCAAAAGCAACTGGTTGGCGTTTAAAAATGGCAGGCAAAATAGATGTAGTTGATCAAGAATATTTTGAAAAAGAAGTTAAACCTCTCATTGATGGTAAACAAATAGAATACTTAGGTGAAGCAAATCATCTTCAGAAAAATGCTCTGATGGGTGGTGCAGTAGCAACTTTATTTACTATTACTTGGCGAGAACCATTTGGATTAGTAATGGTAGAATCAATGGCAGCAGGAACACCCGTGATTGCGATGAATATGGGTTCAGTTCCAGAAGTAATTGCTCACGGTAAAACTGGTTTTATCTGTAACAATATTACAGAATGCGTTGATGCTGTGAGCAAGGTGGAAAAACTTGCTCGCTATGCATGTCGTGAGCATGTCGAAAATAATTTCAGCGTGCGAAAAATGGTAGATGGCTATGAAGCTGTTTATCAAGAAATTGTTTCACAGCGACTTGCTCCAAGTGGAAAACTTATGCACTTAGATGACTTCAAACATAAGCCACAATTGAGTGCATCAAATCGTATTGCTCTGTTGCATTCAAAAATGTAAATAAGCAGAAAAAGAGTAAAGGGAAAATAAATTGTTAATCCCTTTAACTCTACCATTTGCCGCGACTGATTTAATTATAAAAAAGATAATTTATGCTCCAGTTGGCTCAATATAGCCTTGTAAATTCTCTGGCTCAAACTGGTGTAAAATGCGAGTTGCTTGACAAGTCAATTCCTCAGTAGCTTTTCCCAGGTGATAATCATGACTACAATAAAATGATATACTTCACCTCTGGAGTTCTAGCTGTGGGTTTATTTGATGATTTGAGTCGGTTTCTGGAAAATCGTTTAGAGGAATTCTTGCGAAGTAATCCGCATCTGGAATTAGAAGCGTTGTTAGAACAGCTGCGGGAGCAAGAGGAAGATACTTTAAAGTTGATTGCAGACCTACAATTACAAGAGAAGCGATCGCAAGACGAAATTTTGTCCACAGCGCAAGAAATTCAAAGATGGCATATTCGTGTCCAAAAAGCAAAAAATGCTGGTAGAGAGGATTTAGCAGCAAAAGCACAAGAGAGAGAAGCTGCACTCTTGCGTCAAGGAAATCAGCAGTGGGGACAAATGCAAGGAGTGAAAGAACGCGTTACCCAAGCACAGGATCTACTCAAGAAAGTTCAACAACGACGTCAAGAAGTACAAGCAAAAGCTGCGGAAGCACAAAGCGCACGTGCTCAAGCACAAGCACAACAGCGTGTTGAAAGCGCTGGTTGGTCAAATCAAAGCCGTGGTTATTCTAGCGGGAATGATCCTTTAGAAGAAACATTCCGCCGTTGGGAAACTGAGGCTGAGTTGGAAGAAATGAAGCGAAAGATGGGAAAATAGTCATTGGTCATTTGTCATTTGTCATTTGTCATTTGTGAATAAGTATTGACATTTGACACTTGACACTTGACACTTGACTCTTAATCAATGACATTTCCCGTTTATTTTTATCTGGGTTCATTGCGGATTCACCCACATATTTTATTTGAATCCATAGCTTATACTGTAGCGTTACGTTTAGTATTGCGTAATGTCCGCAAGGATATTATTACACCGCCACAGCGCACTTCTATTATTGTGGGTGGAATGCTGGGTGCGCTTGTGGGTGCAAAGGCGTTAGTTTTACTGCAACATATTGATTTATTTTGGCAAAATTCTCAGCTATTTTTATTACTATTATTGCAAGGTAAAACAGTTGTCGGAGCTTTATTAGGTGCTGTGATTGGGGTAGAAATTACCAAGAAAATTATTGGTGTGAAGCGTTCTACTGGTGATGTATTTGTCTATCCATTAATACTAGGAACGGCGATTGGTAGGATTGGTTGCTTTTTAACTGGGTTGAGCGATCGCACTTATGGAATTGCGACAAAATTACCTTGGGGTATAGATTTTGGTGATGGCATTCTCCGTCATCCCACCCAATTGTATGAAATCATATTTTTAATTATCTTAATTATATTTATACGCCTTCGCAGTCGCTATCAATACCAAGAAGGTGATTTATTTAAATTTTATTTAGTTTGTTATTTAAGTTTTAGATTTTTGATAGATTTTATAAAGCCCGACTTTCATATTTTCTTAGGAATGAGTGCGATTCAAATTGCTTGTTTGTGCTATATAATTTATTACAATCGCTCTATTCTTGAGATGTTTCAATTGAAATCGTGAGGCATGGAGCATAGTAAATTGTTAGATTTTTTATCTAGCCTACAGTTATTATTTGTAGGCTTTATCCCTGCTGCAATATTGGGGATTTTACTGGGAAGTGCAATTGGTATAAATCCCTTACTTTATCAACTATGTAAGCGATTGCTACAGATTCCCTATAGTATTCCTCCCATAGCACTTGTACCACTCGCTTTCATCTTTTTTAAAGAAGTAGAAGTAGCAGCAAGTATGGTAGTTTTTTTTAGCGCTATCTGGTCAGTAATGATTAACACAGCTACGGGTATGCGAAAAAGTCGTCTCCAAGATAATAATTTTCGTGTAGCAATAAATTATATATTTGATGCTTTAAGAAGTGGTCTTTGGATAGCTTGGTTTACTGTGATTGCAATTGAAATGTTGACAGTCGGAAAAGGATTGGGGTTTTTGATTTGGAATGGTTACAGAGGAGGTAACTATAACAATATTATCGAGGGTGTAATATATATTGGCACTATCGGTTTTCTTTTAGATCAACTATTAGATATTACAGGCAATATTCTGGCACAACTTGTCTCGGAAGGGAAACAATCTTAATTTGAGTTTTTCACCTTAATGTCTTAGTGTCTTAGTGTTTCAAAAGTTAATTTTTCACCACTAAGACACAAGAAAAGTACATTACACCTGGAGAACGAATTATTAATTAATCATTTTCAATGCTGCTTGAACTCGAATTGTGGAAAACCACTTATCGTCTGTTCTCCATAGTTCCAAAACATCATGATTTTTATCATCAACTGTACGCCATCGCAGCCAATGGTTCTGATCTCTAGTTCTTAACATAATTGCTTTTTGAGCAATTATGGAACCATTTTCTATACCAGATTTAACTGAATTAATTTCTGAACGCGCGGTGTTAGCTGTGTTTTGAGCAGCTTGTGCTTCCGAACGCGCGGTATTGGCTGTGTTTTGAGCAGTTTGTGCTTCCGAACGAGCAGTATTTGCAGTGGTTTGAGCATTTTTCGCCTCAGAACGAGCTGTTTGTGCTTCTGAGGAAACAGTTTTTACACTTTTTGCAGTATCTTGAATCAAATTTGTTGTATTTGTCAGGAGAGTTTTTGTGGCTTCAAGTTCCGTTTTTGTCGCCTGAAGTTCCGATTTTAATTGCTCTATTTCTTTAGTTTTATTTTGTAGTTCTGTCTGAATAGATTGCACTTGCGCTTGGATTTGCGATTTGATTGCTTCAAATCTAGCTGTTTCGTTTTCTATTTCCTTACGTGCATCTTCTATTCTTTTAATTGCTTCTTCATAGGCTTGTAATGGTGTTAATGCCATGTTTTGTCCTTTAAAATTACAAATTAATTGATCGGTGTTCTATTTTTAGGAGATAACTGTTTACTAAGCTAAAGCCAATTCTTCCACAATCTATAGAGTTGGCCATATTTCAACCAATCCCTGATAAAAATATCTTTAAAGTCAGGTGCGCTTCTAGCAACATAGTTCATTCTTGCTGCATTATATTGCAGTTGTCCGTACACATCTAATATTTTACTAATAGATGATTTTTCATTAATTCTAGTTATTAGCTCACACTCTTTTAATCTATAAATATCAATATTTTCTAAGTCTAGTCCCGACTTCCATTGTAAATCTAGCTTGCGTCTGCAATCATCAAATGGATTAGGCAGTAGGCGTCTAAATTTTTCTAATTCTTTTTTAAATTCTTCTATTTCTCCAACTGCGATCGCTTCAATTTTATCTATTAACTTATCTACATCTTGAAAAAACTTTGACTCTAAAGCATCTATCCGATCTAGGGTTGGTTCAATTAGTTTTCTGCGAAATTGTTCCGGAGTAAATCTATCACTAATTTCTTTGGCTGTTTTAATAGTATCCATCATTGTGATAGAGATTTGAGTAATTCTGTTTTCTAATGACTTGTCAACATCTCCTATTGTTGCTCTTAAACTTAAGATTGCTTCTGCACGAGCCAGATTAATTTCGTCAAAGGTGATTTTTAGATTTTCTTTGTAGCCTGTATCAACATCACTAAGCAAATCATCAATATTGCTTTTGATTTCGTCTTTTAATCCAGAAAAATTATCAACTGTTTGTCTAACTATGTCTTTAGCAGCATCTTCTGTTTGTGCAATCCGTCTTTGGGTGATGTAATCAATTTTTTCTGCAAATGGAGCTAAATTATCATCAAATAAGTTATTCATTGCAGAATCGAATTCTTTTCTAATCGGCTCTGCAAAACTTTTTGATATCCTTCTTACTACTCCTTTCATACCTATATTCAGAGTGCTGGCTGGATAACAATCACCACTTACACATCTGTCTAGTTTTGTGCCTATGTAGCTACCATTATTTTCTAATTTTTCTTTTACCTCAGAGGTTAATGTCATATATATCACGCAGACGAAAGTTTATAGATAGATATGTTAGTTAAGTAAAATAAGTTAACTAAATATAGTGATTTTGTTTAGGTAAGAAGTTTAAGCAATGAGCTAAAAAGCACACTTGACTTTATACAAATAAATTAAAATAAGGGATTTTTTAGGAATTATTTTGGTTTTTGAATTTTGCATTGTTTAAATTATCACACTTACATAAAGCAGTATAAAATTTTAATCTTATCTTTACAAAAATATTAATCGTAATAAATTATACAATCAACTTCAAGACTGTTCGAGGTTTTGCACAAAATTCCGCCGTAAAACTTCTAAAGACGCGGTGACACGGAGAGTGGGAGATGAGGGGAGTGTGGGGAGTGGGGGAAGACAACGCCAGAAAAATAGCCCCCTTGTCCCCGTTCTCCTTTAAACTAAGCAGGCGAGAAAATCTTGTTTGAGTTTGGCTTCATCTAGGTTACGGCCGATGAATACTAATTCGTTTTTACGGGTTTCGCTGTCTTTCCAAGGGCGATCAGGTTTTCCTTCAAAGATCATATGCACTCCTTGAAAGACAAAGCGATCGCTTTCTCCAGCAATATTTAAAATACCCTTCATCCGAAAGATATCCGGGCCTTGGGTTTGCAGTAACTTACCTAGCCAATTGTTGAGTTTATCTCCATCCAGGGCGCCTTCGGCAACTAAAGCCACAGAATACACGTTTTCATCGTGTTCATGAGCATCTTCCCCTAAGAATTCGGG
Organism: Pelatocladus sp. BLCC-F211; assembly: GCF_041928655.1. Classification (NCBI taxonomy): domain Bacteria; kingdom Bacillati; phylum Cyanobacteriota; class Cyanophyceae; order Nostocales; family Hapalosiphonaceae; genus Pelatocladus; species Pelatocladus sp. BLCC-F211. The sequence continues at coordinate 33,444 of NZ_JBHFLM010000185.1, forward strand.
GTCGATTTCCAAAGCACGATCTAAATCAAAGGCTTTCACACCCAAAAGCGCATCCATTGCTACTTGGGAATCGCGGGTACGGTAAATTTTTGCCATTGCATTCATTCCGCGAATTCGCCTTTCTAATTCATCCAGCACATCTGGTGTAACTAAATCGGTTTTATTTAACAAAATAACGTCAGCAAAAGCAATCTGTTCTTGTGCTTCGTCAGCTTCCCAATGTTGCCAAATGTGCTTGGCATCCACTACTGTCACCACAGCATCCAGTTCTAACTGTTCCCGCATATCTTCATCGACAAAAAATGTCTGAATCACTGGTGCAGGATCAGCTAGTCCAGTGGTTTCAATCACCAAATGGTCAAATTTGTGACGGCGTTTCATCAAATTACCGATGATACGAATCAAATCACCCCGCACTGTACAGCAGATACAGCCGTTGTTCATCTCAAAGATTTCTTCATCTGTATCGATCACCAATTGATTATCAATACCCACTTCCCCAAATTCATTGACAATCACAGCCACTTTTTTGCCATGTTCGTGGGTGAGAATACGATTGAGCAGAGTTGTTTTTCCTGCTCCCAAATAACCAGTGAGAACTGTTACTGGAACTACGTCTGTTGTCACAGTACTGACCATATCCCAGATACCTTATTTTTCAAATGATAATCGTATTCACTCTAACCAATAGCTCACGCTTTGACCAGATCCTTGAAAAGTAACCTGGTTGCTTTAGCAGCAATCCGTGATCGATCGCTCGTTGTTTTTCTCCTAGTGCTTCATCGCATTAATTTTGAGGGGTAATGTGTTTGTAGTGTAGACGCTCGTAAGAGCGGCTTCCCGAAGGGTGGACTTTAGTCCTCAAATATTTAAGCACTAAAGTGATTACTACAAACCTATCAAGACTAATGTGATTAACCACTAGATGAAGTTTTAATTCACAAATATCGGTAATAGGTAATGGCAATAAAAATTTAAATGACTTATTACCTTTTCCTTTTCCCTTATAAATAATTACCATTTTGGCATCAATGGAGAATCTATTTGTATTGATAGTGGTCGATTTCTAAACACTAATCACTAACTAACTCGTCATAAACTGCCAGCGTTTCTTGATGAACGCGGTCAATATGCAACCACTCCAAATTTTGATGCGCCTTTGTTTTCCACTCTTGTAACGTATCTGGATTACTTAGCAATTTCACCAATGCTGCTGCTAAGGCATTGGAATCTTTTGCTGGTACTAAAATTCCAGCTTGTCCATTATCCAATGCTTCAGGAATTCCGTCTACATCAGTGGCAATAATAGCGCAACTAGCTTCACGGGCTTCTGATAAAACAAGACCAAAAGGTTCGCGGTGAGAAGCGAGGACAAATATATCACAAGCTAATAGATAACGCTGGGGTTCTGGTTGAAAACCTTCAAAATGGATACGCGAACTAACAGTAGTTTTACTTGCTTGTTCCTCAAATTCATAGCGATTAGGCCCGTTTCCGACTATATATAAATTTGCTGCGGTAAAATCTGAGGCTATTTGCTCAAAAGCTGCGATTAACTCGGCTATACCTTTACGATAATACATTCCTGCCACAGTTGCGATCGCTGGATGTTGTAAAGGTAAAGCTTCATACTCCTGTAAGGGACGATTGCGGGGGCTTCCCAGTGTACCATTACACACTACTCGCAATTTTTCTTTAGAGATCCCACGCCGTACCATAGCCTCAGAAACTGCTTTACTAACAGCAATTACCCGATCAGCTAGACCCATAAATATACTGCTGCGTTGAAATTCGTTATGTACGGTGGAAACTAAACCATATCTATTTTTACCTTTATTTCTTAGAAAAGCTGCTAGTATAACTCCTGTCATCATGTGAGCATGAACAATATTTGGCTGAAATTCTTTGACAATTGCCTGATAACCAATAGCAGCTTTGATAAGATTTATTGGTTTGCGTGTTTGATCTAAAAGATAGTGTTTAACACCATAATTTGCTAGTAAATTCTCGTATCCTCCACCACCAGATATTACTGCTACCTCATGACCATCTTTTGCTTGTAAACAAGCCAGGTCAACAGCTACATTGACAATTCCGTTACCAATTTCCTGAACCTCATTTAAGATATGTATAATTCGCATAATCAATTATCAATTTTTTTATACAAGTAGGTATAGTGACACAGATCAAGCTAACTAATTGGGTTTGCCATTTGTTATTTGTCATGCTTCCTCATTGGTAGCGCCAAAAAATCATAACTCAATCAATACGCATTTACGAATATAATTGTTTTGGTAATGAAAACGACGTAATGCAACAGCCTTAAACAAAAGCCGCCAAGCTTTCCAATAAAAAATAGAGGGAAAGATAATATTGAATAAATTATGAAAGTTTTTTTGTTTAATAGCTACTATAGACCAATGTAATTTCAAATAATTTTTAATATCTTCAAGATTAGGAATATGAGAATGATGCATTTCATCAACTAAAGCATAAATTTTTTCTTTAATTAAAATATTTGTATGTAAACGCCGAGATGGAGAAAACTTGTGATTATAAGCACCAGACCAAATGGTACGGTAAGCAAGGGATTGATTGAGAAAAATTGCATCTCCAAACTTGGCAACATGAATCCAAGAATCAATATCATCACAATTAGCATCAAACTTAGAATCCCAACCTCCTGTTTGCAAAAAAGCATCCCGACGACAAGCTACTTGTACAGGTGTACCAAAAGGTAGAAGTTCTAGTAACATACCATAGTGAATATCAGCTTGGGGAACATAAAAAGCTAGACCAGGTCCTACCTGCGGTGTCCGAGAGAGTTCGACTTCTTTCTCATCTACCTGAATAGCAACACAGGAACAAATCGCTGCTTGAGGTTGGAGTGCGATCGCCCTTGCCATTTCTTCTAGACAATTTACAGCTAAGTAGTCATCATCATCCAAAAACTTAATCCATTCACCGCTAGCTTTACCAATACCAGCATTCACAGTTGCTGAATGACCGGAGTTTACCTCATTGCGATGGTAGATCAAGCGTGAATCTCCACTTTGTGACAACTTTTTGATTAAGCTATTTACATACTCTTGCGTACCATCAGAAGAACAATCATCAGCTACAACTACTTCACTGGCAATAGTCTGGTTCAAAGCAGAGTTGATTGCTCTCTTGAGCAAGTTTAAGCGGTTGTAGGTCGTGATGACCACACTAAATTTCATAACTAACGCTCACACCTGTAGCAAGGTCATCTTAAATACATCTTCTATTTGACGACACAAGTCCCGGAAACGTCACCCTCTCACAAGATTTTGGATTTTGGATTGTTGCTCTCACAAGGGTGTACGGGTATGGGGAGGACTGGAGCCGGAGGAAACCTCCGGCTAAGGAAGTCCGTGTTGACACTCTGCGCTCTGAAGAGACGCAGATTCTCGCATCAGATTCAGCAACAGCCGAATCCAAATGGGCATTGTCAAGATGCCTCTAGACGCTCAGACCTGCTACCGATGCGATACAGGCGTTGCGCTTACTTATTCA
>NZ_JBHFLM010000186.1:0-7281 GCF_041928655.1 Pelatocladus sp. BLCC-F211
CAGGGTATCCCAGACCAATTAATCGTTGGGTTTCTTGAGGATTCGCTTCGATGTGCTCCAATACGGAACTCATAATTCTGGTGTAAAAAGACTTATATTATATTCTTTTACCACAGAACATTACTATTTCGGAGATGTCTAGTGGTGCAAATTGTGCCCGTATATGAGCCTGGTTCTGGGTGATGTTGGTGAATTTATTGGCGAAGTGGCAAGAGTCACTATCCCGGTTAAGAGATTAGATTTAGACACCGCACCCGGGTCAGGGTATATTCTTCGCTCCATGCGTTAGCTGTCGCATTTAGGAGGCTAATATGAACAAACAGGAATCTGCACCTAATTCATTTAATACTAATCTACCATTAATTAACATTAATGCAGCGGGAATTGATATCGGAGCGGATAGACACTGGGTCAGTGTGCCTATCGGACGAGACAGCGAGAATGTACGCAGTTTTGCCTGTTTTACTGCTGACCTTTATGCGATGGCTGACTGGCTGCATCAATGCGGTGTCACGACCGTAGCGATGGAATCTACAGGAGTGTATTGGTTACCAGTATACGAAGTATTGGAAAGCAGTGGGCTTGAGGTCAAACTTGTTAATGCTCACTATGTCAAAACTGTACCTGGTCGTAAAACGGATGTACTAGATTGCCAATGGCTACAACAGTTACACACTTATGGCTTATTGGCAGGTTCATTTCGTCCAGAAGACCAAATTTGTGTTCTCCGTAGTTACATCCGCCAACGCGATAATCTAATTAAAAGTACTTGTGTCCATGTACAACGGATGCAAAAAGCGTTGACTGAGATGAATGTACAACTGCATCGGGTAATTAGCGATATTACAGGTACTACTGGTATGGCAATTATCCGTGAAATTGTTGCCGGAGAACGCGATCCGAAGAAACTAGCGGCTTTCAAAGATGGACGCATCAAAGCTAGCTCGTCAGAAATTGCATCGGCTTTAACAGGTAACTATCGTCCAGAATTGGTGTTCATTCTGCAACAAGAGTTACAACTTTACGAGTTTTACCAACAACAAATTGCTACTTGTGATTTCCAAATTGAGCAGTGTTTAATCTCCTTTGCAGACAAAGTTGATGTGACAAAAAAAACTTTACCTAAACCTAAACGCCGAGGCAAAAAGCAGCCAGGAAATGCGCCTCAATTTGACCTGCGTACTCATTTGTATCGGATTAGTGGTGTTGACTTCACTCAAATTAATGGTTTTGGTGGTTTGACCGTACTAATACTGCTTTCTGAGTTAGGTTTAGACCCTTCTCGTTTTCCTACTGTAAAGCACTTTACCTCATGGTTAGGTTTGTGCCCTGGCAGCCGTATCACTGGTGGTAAAGTCAAAAGTTCTAAAACTCGTCCTGTTGTTAACCGGGCCGCCAATGCTTTCCGTATGGCTGCACAAACTCTGTGCCGGAGTCACTCTGCTTTGGGAGCATACTATCGACGTATGCAGGCACGTTTGGGTGCGCCCAAAGCAATTACCGCTGCTGCACATAAATTAGCACGTCTTTTTTATCGTCTTTGGACATCTGGAGGAGCCTATACAGACCCTGGTATTGATGCCTATGAGCAACAGTATCGCGAGCGCACGGTGAAGTATCTCCAGAAAAAAGCTCATTCTTTAGGCTTTAATCTCGTTGCTCAATCTACGGTGACGGAATGTGTTTCTTAAGAGAAATTAACGCCGACTTAAAAAGTATACTTTGCCAAGAGAATTTTCTAAAAAAAATACAATTCTTAATATTGGCAAACTGAGTTATCCTAAGATACCGTAGCTTTTGACATTTATTCAGTGTCAGTTATTAGCTTGATAACTGTTCCCTGTTCCCTGTTCCCTAAATAATAAACGCATATGTCTTTTGTTCCATTGCACATTCATAGTGACTACAGTCTGTTGGATGGTGCTAGTCAAATACCAAATTTAGTGGATCGTGCGATCGAACTGGATATTAAAGCGATCGCTCTGACGGATCATGGTGTGATGTATGGTGCGATCGAACTCATAAAAATTTGTCGCAACAAAAATATTCAGCCAATAATTGGCAATGAAATGTATATTATCAACGGCGATATTACTAAACAAGAACGCCGTCCTCGCTATCATCAAATTGTTTTAGCAAAAAATACTAAAGGCTATAAAAATTTAGTTAAATTAACAACTATCTCTCATCTCCAAGGTGTACAAGGCAAAGGCATTTTTTCTCGTCCTTGTATTAGCAAAGAATTACTCAAAACATACCATGAAGATTTAATAGTTACTAGTGCCTGTTTGGGTGGAGAAGTACCGCAAGCAATTTTGGCTGGTAAACTAGATGCAGCCCGCCGAGTTGCTCAATGGTATAAAGATGTATTTGGTGAAGATTATTATTTAGAAATTCAAGATCATGGTTCTCCCGAAGACCGAATTGTCAATGTTGAAATTGTCAAAATTGCGCGGGAATTAGGGATAAAAATTGTTGCGACCAATGATTCTCATTATATTTCCTGTTATGACGTCGAAGCACACGACGCCTTATTGTGTATTCAAACAGGGAAATTAATAGTTGAAGATAACCGGATGCGTTATAGCGGTACAGAGTATTTAAAGTCCGCAGAAGAGATGAAACAGCTATTTCGTGATCATCTACCGGATGATGTCATTGAAGAAGCGATCACCAATACTGTAGAAGTAGCAGAAAAAATCGAACCATACAATATTTTGGGTGAGCCGCGGATTCCCAATTATCCGATTCCATCTGGTCATACTGCTGATACTTATGTCGAGGAAATTGCTTGGCAAGGACTATTACAAAAACTAAATCGCAAATCCCGCAATGAAATCGATTTAGCTTACAAAGAAAGGCTAGAATATGAATTAAAAATGATTCAGCAAATGGGTTTTTCCACCTACTTTTTAGTTGTGTGGGACTACATCAAATTTGCGAGAGATAATGATATTCCAGTTGGACCAGGTCGTGGATCTGCCGCAGGTTCTTTGGTAGCCTATACTATGGGAATTACCAATATAGATCCTGTACATCACGGCTTACTTTTTGAAAGATTTCTTAACCCAGAACGGAAATCTATGCCGGATATTGATACGGATTTCTGTATTTCTCAAAGAGATAAAGTCATAGAATATGTAACAGAAAAATACGGTACAGAAAGAGTTGCCCAAATTATCACTTTTAACCGTCTGACTTCCAAAGCCGTGTTAAAAGATGTCGCCAGAGTGTTAAATATTCCTTATGCAGAATCAGACAAAATGGCGAAACTAATTCCTGTTTCACGGGGGAAACCTGCCAAGTTGAAAGTGATGATTTCTGATGATACTCCTGAACCAGAATTTAAAGCTAGATATGATAATGATCCAAGAGTCCGCCATTGGGTAGATATGGCAATTCGCATCGAAGGAACTAACAAAACCTTCGGCGTTCATGCAGCAGGTGTAGTCATTTCTGCTGATCCATTAGATGAAATTGTGCCACTTCAGAAAAATAACGATGGTTCTGTGATTACCCAGTATTTCATGGAAGATTTAGAATCACTGGGTTTGTTAAAAATGGATTTTCTTGGCTTGAAAAATCTGAGTATGATTCAGAAAACTATCGATTTAATTGAAAGTAATCATGGATTTAAGATTGACCCCTATGTAATTACTGCTCAGGAAAGAAAAGCTCAGAAAATATTAGCAAAAGGTGGAGAAGGCGCGAAACTTCCCCCAGATGTGAAAAAGACCTACGAATTATTAGAAGCAGGTGAATTAGAAGGAGTATTTCAGTTAGAATCTTCTGGAATGCGCCAGATAGTACGTGATTTGAAGCCTTCTAATATAGAAGATATTTCTTCGATTTTGGCGCTATATCGACCAGGACCACTAGATGCGGGGCTAATTCCGAAATTTATTAACCGCAAACACGGGCGGGAAAATATTGATTATGAACACACTATTTTAGAACCAATTTTAGATGAAACCTATGGAATTATGGTTTATCAAGAGCAAATTATGAAAATTGCTCAAGATATGGCTGGATATTCTTTAGGTCAAGCTGACTTGCTGCGTCGGGCGATGGGTAAAAAGAAAGTTTCCGAGATGCAGAAGCAGCGAGAAAAATTCATGGATGGTGCAGCCAAAAATGGTGTGAAGCAACAAATTGCAGATGCCTTATTTGAGCAAATGTTAAAGTTTGCCGAATATTGCTTGAGTTATGACACTGAAGTTTTGACTGTAGAATATGGATTTTTACCAATCGGAGAAATTGTCGAAAAAAGAATTGAGTGTACTGTTTACACGGTTGATAGTAATGGTTATATGTATACACAACCTATTGCTCAGTGGCATAATCGTGGTGATCAAGAAGTATTTGAATATGCTTTAGAAGATGGTTCGGTAATTCGAGCTACGAAAGATCATAAATTTATGACTAGTGAGGGGCAAATGTTACCAATTGATGAAATATTTGCAAAGGGATTAGACTTGCTGCAATTAATCTGTGAATCAAAAGATAATATCATGTCTGCTTGAATACTTGTATGATTCGTCGGTGTCGGTAATGGTAAAAACCAATGACATAAACTCAATGCCCAAGCTTTATGTCATAAGTAATTAGCCGGAATTGATATAATTTTTAAAATGTATTTACTTCGCTTTACTACTTACTTAGTAACTATTTTTCTACTTGGCACTGTTAATAATTTTGTATTCCATCTTCTGCCCAAGTTTAAAGATAACTTCTCAAATAATCAGGTGTTTGCCAAGCAATATCTGAATACACAAGTCTCAAAAATCAGATTATCAGAAGTTCCAATTCCCAATGTCAATTTTCCAGAGGAGGTTTTTCCAGAAGTTAAACTTTCAGAAATTACATGTTCAGAAATTCGTGTTCAGGAAAATAAAGACTTAACGATTATTACCTTGCCAGCTGATATTTTATTTTACTCTGGCAAAGATCAAATTCGTCCACAAGCAGAGAAAGCACTCAGTCAAGTTAGTCAAGCTATAAGCGATCGCTATCCTCATACTTGGCTACAAATTTTAGGACATACTGATTCTGTAGGTAGTGAAGCTGATAATCTCAAATTATCAGAGCAACAAGCGTTAGCAGTACAACGTTGGTTGAGTGAAAAAGGCGGTATAGACATTTCTTTGATCACAAAACAAGGCTACGGAGAAACTCAGCCGATCGCACCCAATAGTAATTCTGATAGTTCAGAGAACTCAGTAGCAAGCCAAAATAACCATCGGATTGAGATTGTGATCCAGAAAACATCAAATCATGTTTAAGAGGTGATAGATAGCGATCGCTACAGCACCAAAGAAATTTGTCACAACAAAGACTTTAACTTACTTTAAGGAATCCACTGCTACAAAGTTGAAGTGTAAGCGGTAGGATGTCAATGGCTTTTTTAAAAGTATAAATATGCCTCAAACTCTTTACGTAAATTCTGTTGTTGGCAATGATAGCGCTAGTGGTCTACCACAAGCACCTTTAAAAACTATTACACAAGCACTCAAGAAAGCTACTTCTGGTACGCAAATTCAACTCGCAGATGGTAGTTATAATGCTGTTGGTGGTGAAGTATTTCCTTTGTCGGTTCCAAGTGGAGTTTCGATAGTAGGTAATGAAGCTAACAAGGGCAGTAGTATATTGATTGAAGGTAGTGGTCAATACCTCAGCCGTACTTTTGCTGGCCAGAATGTCACATTTGTACTAGATAATGGTACAGAACTCAAGGGTGTCACTGTAATTAACTCCGCTACCCGTGGTAGTGGTGTGTGGGTAGAATCTACTAGTCCTACGGTTGTAAATTGCACTTTTACAAAATGTAAGCGAGAAGGCGTGTTTGTCACTGGCGAAGGTAATCCAGTGATCCGCAACAATCAGTTTATAGAAAATGCTGCCAATGGGATTGCGATCGCCAAGAATGCTAAAGGTGAGATTCAAGGTAATACATGCATTAATACGGGTTTTGGTATTGCCATTAGTGATACAGCTTCTCCTAAACTAATAGATAACAAAATTTCCGAAAATCGTTCTGGTATTGTCATCTCCGGTAGCGCCCGTCCTATATTACGTAATAATCTGTGCGAAAGAAATACCCAAGATGGTTTGACGGTGATCGCAAACGCTTTTCCAGATATTGGTATTACTAATAATCCAGGAGGTAATATCTTTCGTGGTAATGGTCAATTCGATCTCCAAAATGCCAGTTCTAACAAACTAACGTCTATAGGAAATCAAATAGATCCAGCGAAAATCAAAGGTTTGATCGATTTTCTTGATAATCAAGTTCCAACTCCAAGTCCAACACCCACACCAACCCCAACACCCACACCAACCCCAACTCCTACACCAAGTCCAACACCCACACCAGAACCCGAACCCGAACCATTTCCTGATCAAACACCAACTCCACTACCAACCCCAACACCCACACCTACACCTACACCCACACCTACACCTAGTCCCAGCAACTTAACTGATATTAGCAATCATTGGGCAATTGCTTTTATTCGGGAATTAGTCGAATTAGAAATAATTAAAGGTTTCCCCGATCGCACATTTAAACCCGATGCGACAATGACAAGGGCGCAGTATGCTGCGTTAATAGTCAAAGCTTTCAACCCAAGCGCCAAACGCCAAGCGATAAAATTTAAAGATGTCGCGCAGGATTTTTGGGCTAATAAAGTCATTCAACAAGCTTATCAAGGACAATTTCTCTCTGGTTATCCCGATAACACCTTCCGTCCCAACGATAATATCCAGCGTATACAAGTGATCGTTTCGCTGGTGAATGGACTAGGGTTAACCGCCAGTGGTAATAAAGCTATTAAACCCTACGATGACCAAACAAAAATTCCTGATTATGCCAAAGATGAGGTAATTGTTGCTAGTGAAAAACAAATTATTGTTAACTATCCCAAAACAAAGCAACTTAACCCTACCCGCGAAGCTACACGCGCAGAGGTAGTTGCGATGGTGTATCAAGCGTTAGTTGATGCTGATCGTGTGGCGGCGATTGACTCGCCTTATATTGTGGTGGCTTAGTTTTGAGAGGGTGGACAAAGATGCCCACCCTCTAAGAAGTTGGGGATCTTGTCTCTCACTAAGGATTTAAGCATGTTATGGCTCAATACGGTTCAGTTAAGAAGAAATGTAGGTTGGGTTGAGTGCAAGCGAAACCCAACAAAGCCTTGATAATGTTGGGTTACTCTGCGAGAAGCCGCGCAGGGCGCGTCTACGTTCCTCAAACGCCAGGTGCTACAACTCTTGGGACCCCCG
>NZ_JBHFLM010000187.1:0-2927 GCF_041928655.1 Pelatocladus sp. BLCC-F211
AAGAGGAGTTTTTCAAAAAGGACATTATGTAGGTTGGGTGGAACGGAGTGTAACCCAACATTAACCAGACTATAATGTTGGGTTTCGCTGTCGCTACACCCAACCTACAAAACTACAGTTCTCAAAGTAGACGTGGTTTAAAAGATGCTTTAGGGTAGTTTCTGAAAATTTAGCTTGCTCACAGATACAAAAAATTTATATTTAGTGATTTTTGTATTCCTAAAATAAATTATTATTTAATATTTAATGGTTCAGAAATATGCTTATTTTCTTTTTTACGATAAAAAGTAATATTTAAATTCATATTTAGACTAAATAAATCAAAAAAATCCTAAGTAATTTTACACTCACTAATGTTAAATAGAATTTATATTTACATTAATAAAATAGATAAAATTACAGTTGACTAAGCAACAATTTAAAATATTCACATCACAAAAATAGGATTTCAATACTAGTCGGTTCAGAATTTTTCGTCATAATTTTGGGCATGTAGAGACGTTGCACTGCAACGTCTCTGGTGGGTTTAAATGTCTTTGCCTGCTGCTCTATTGTAAAAGAGCGATCGCATGATGACGGATGTGATCTTCAATAAAAGAGGTAATAAAGTAATAGCTGTGATCGTAGCCTTCTTGATAACGCAAATTCAAAGGTTGATCTACTTCCGCACAAGCTTTGTCAAATATATCCACAAGTAATTCTTCAGCTAAAAATTTATCAGCAGTACCTTGATCGATCAGAATCTGACTGTGGTATCCTACTTGCTTGACTAACTCGCTAGCATCATAAGCACACCAAGCTTCTAAATCATTACCAAGATAGCGACTGAAAGCTTTTTGTCCCCAAGGACAACGCATTGGTGCAGCAATCGGCGCGAAAGCTGAGACAGATTTATATTGCTGGGGATTTCGCATTGCACAAACCAGCGCCCCATGTCCACCCATAGAATGACCAAAAATGCTTTGTCTGTCTGGTATAGCTGGGAAATTGTCGGCAATTACAGCAGGTAATTCATCAACGACATAACTATACATGCGGTAATGCGAAGCCCACGGTTCAACTCTAGCATCAACGTAAAAGCCTGCACCCGTGCCAAAGTCCCAGTCTTCATCCTCACCAGGAATTCCAGTGTTGCGGGGGCTAGTATCTGGTACTACTAACATTAAACCGTACTTGGCTGCAAAGCGCTGCGCCCCCGCCTTCGCCATAAAATTTTCTTCTGTACAAGTCAAACCAGAGAGGAAATAAAGCACAGGTACTAGTTCATTACTTACCTGTGGTGGTTGGTAAACAGCAAAACGCATTTCACCATTACAACTAGTAGAGTAATGACGATAAAAACCGAGTTTACCATCAAAGCATTTCGATTCGCAAATCAGAGCAACAGACATGTTTTATTGGTTAAATTAGCTAAACTTACGAGTGAAGGAGGCTGTTTAGATTCAGTTAAAAACATACTATGAACCAAGAACAACAGGATATATTCGACTCGAAATCTGTTCCAGATTCATCAATAACTGGACAAAAGCCCCAGGAAACGAATGAAAAGGTTTCTTATATTCATAAAACTGATCGTATTCGAGCTTGGAGTGAATTTATTAAGTCTATAACTCCATATATTTGGGTAGTTGTAATTATTTTTGTGCTGATTCCGTTACTAGGAAAATTTTTAATCGCAGGTTCATCACCACAAGATCATGTTATTGCTCAATCAACAAAAAACAATATAGTGATTGTGGATAAAAAAGCTCCACCATCAGGAATAGAAGATGCGATCGCCACTGCAATTACAAATGCTCATGCTCAATCTCAGAGTTTCGCTGCTGCAAAATTAGACCAGTGGGTTAATGAATTAATGACTCGCGTTGATCATAGCTTTCTAGATTGGTATTTTAATTATTTCAATCAAAAAAAACTAGAATTTAGCACTCCGTTTGTGTGGTTAACTTCAGCCGCAGCCCACTGGACAAATGCTAATAATCCCTCGCCTACACAAGCAGTAGCCGAAAAATTGACTGAGAATTTTCAAACAGAATTTGCCAAACGTGTTCTTAGACCTAAAGTTGCTCAATTGGAATTAGAAAATATCACTAAAGATACTATAGATTTTTATGTTGTCCAGTTGAGTCAAAATATTGCTGATATCCAAAGTAGTTACAAGATACCTCAAGGAGATTGGGAACGTTATCTCGGTGATATTGCCATTACTGTTAATGATACAGAAGGCAATATATCTAATTTATCTTTAAAGGTTTTAACTGGAGGTAGTGCTTATTTACTTACAAAAGCCATGATTCCGACTGTGACGAAAGTCGGTAGTAAAGTTGTGACATCTTTTGCTGGGAAAGCGGGTGCAAAAATGGCAGCGAAAACTGGTGGTGCAGTTGCTGCAAAATTAGGTGCAGAGTTACTAGATCCGATAGTAGGTGTTGGTATTATTATCTGGGATGTATGGGATTTTAATCATACAGTAGCAGTTGAGAAACCTATCTTGCGAGATGCAATTAGTGATTATTTACAACAAGTAAAATTATCATTGCTAGATCATCCCGAAAATGGAATTATGTCAGCAATTAATCAGGTGGAAAATGGAATGTTTAATAATGTTCGTAGTAGCCCTTAAAGACTAATACAAATTAATGATTTTAACTTGACAATAGGGAACAAGAAAGGTAGTTAAGCAATAGATAATAGGGATATCTGGGTAAACTAACTTTGTGAATGTGGTTTAGAAAAAATCAAGTGTTTTGTCTGGTTGAGCCACAATTTAAATTGCTGGATATCAGACAATACGGTTCAGTTAAGGCTAAAAACTAAAACTAGCGTAGGTTGGGGAGCCAGTGCGTTGCGGGGGTCCCAAGAGTTGTAGCACCTGGCGTTTGAGGAACGTAGACGCGCCCTGCGCGGCTGATCGCAGAGTAACCCAA
>NZ_JBHFLM010000188.1:0-9679 GCF_041928655.1 Pelatocladus sp. BLCC-F211
GCAGTTTCTAAGGCTTTGAGTACCATACCTGATTCGACCACAGGTGAGATCAGTGAGAATTCTTTGAGTTGCATTCAACATCAGTGCATTCAGGGAATAACCCTCACTTTACCTGATTTTGGGCTTAACCGAACCGTATTGGCCCAAATGCAACATACAAACTGTTCTGAACTGTAATATATTGCGATGCAGAGTACTGCATTTTTGCTGGAAGTTCGAGTGCATGACATAGCGCCATTCCAGTTACAAGCGCAGATAGAATAAGGCTGATAAAGCGCCAGGTTTTCACAAGCATAGTGAATTCTCCTTTACTCAATGTCTTCCGAATAATTCTCTACTATCTTTCTTTGGAAGTACTTTTTGTACCATCTAAAATCTCCCAGCCAACGAAATGTTGTCTATTAGATTTTCCATAATATTAGAAAAGCCTAATTGTACTGAACAGGACTTACGCAACTGGCACAAATAGCGGGCAGGGCTGCGCCTTACCCCACGACAATTCAAATCAAACCAAGCACATAAGCAAGCTGCTGAATTATGCCAGTTTCCTTACAACTATACTTACGGAGACAAACCTTCTCATTACTTGTGCTTGGTTACATCGACATCTCAGGAAATACAAATACAAGGGGTCGTACCAACGGTCAGATTCACCCCGAAGCACCGATATTCGCATCAATCAGGACAGATAGAGCAGTCTGAGCAAAAGTTGCGCCCTCTGGAGATTGTTCAATCGTTGCCATTAAGCTTGCTCCCCCAATCAGCAACAAATACTGCCGCGAAAAAAAGTCTGGATTCTTGACCCCTGCTTCTGCTGCTAACTGCATGATAATTTGGCGAATCGATTCCCGTAAATTGATGGAAACCTGATGCGCTTTGTGGGACGCATCAGCAATCTCTAGAACGGCATTGATGAAGGGGCATCCTCGAAAATTGGGACTCGCATACCAGTCTCTCAGCACGTCGAACGTAGATAATAACCGCTCTTTGGGCGTATTGCCCCGCTCGGACACGGCGGTCTCAAACCAACTGATCCACTGTGCCGCACGATACTGCATGACCGCTTCGATGAGTAAGTCCTTCGACGGGAACCAGCGATAGAGCGTGCGTTTTGCCACTCCGGATGCTGCAATCACTTCGTTGATGCCTACATACTGAATACCCTTCTGGTAGAACAGTTCAGATGCAGTTTCGAGAATTTGTTGTCGAGCGGAACTAGATTCAGTCGTCATGGGAGTAGACAAGTTTGTCTCCTTTCCCCTACAATACCATCTCAAGTAGGTAGACAAGTCTGTCTACTTTGTATTTTTGGAGGTAAAGCTCAATGGATTTCCCGATTTACACGCTCGATACCGCGCCTGAAGCATCGAAAGCGGCATTGGCTCAGGCAAAAGCGATCTTTGGGTTTATCCCGAATCTCGAAGGCATTTTTGCCCAAGCGCCCTCACTACTCAAAGGTTCGATGGCGCTGTGGGACTTGTTTGAAGCCACTAGTTTGACACCTGTTGAGCAGCAGGTCGTCTATCTCACCGCGAACTATGAACACGAGTGTCATTACTGCATGGCAGCTCATTCGGGTTTAGCCAAGATGATTGGGATGTCGGCTGATGAGATTGAGGCACTCCGTGGCGGAAAGCCGTTGAGCGATCTAAAATTACAAGCATTACGCCACTTCACCCAACGCATGGTTCAAGCGCGGGGTTGGGTTGAGGATGGTGAGATTGAAGCATTCTTAGCAGCGGGTTACACCCAACAGCAAGTGTTAGAAGTGATTCTGGGCATTGCAATCAAGATCATGCACAATTACACTAATCACATTGCCACAACACCGCTCGACAAACCGTTTCAACCGTATGTTTGGTCAAAATCTACAATAACAGCGTAGGTTATATTGCACGACCTAAAAAGGTAATTGTGTCCTAGTTATTGTGTGTAATTAATTGCCTGAGCCATTTTTTCGGTTGAACAAGTACTGTCATTGCATCGTGCGTCAACTATCATCTCAGTTTGGAATTGGGTACAAACTGCTGGACAAAAAGCAGCAGTGAACTTGAAGTCGCAACTTCAACACTTAGGAATTAATTACGAATTGGTATGAGTTGAATTTCTCCACCTTGGGGTTTTGATAGTGCTTGTAATTCTTCCCAACTATAATGACTAGGTAATTCAATCGGTTTGTGATCGGCTCCTAATCCCAATCCAATTGTCGGTTGAAGTTCTTCCGTAAATTCTTCAACATATCCTGCCAGTTCATTGCCTGCAACCCCACCAGCAATCGCACCTGCAACTCCACCAATCGTAGCACCTACCTTACCAGCAATTGAGCGACCGAGTGCGGCTCCAGCAATTCCACCTCCTGCTGCTCCCAATCCTATTGCAATAGGATGAGCATGAGAGGGTGTTTCAGGAGAGGTTTGGGTTTGGTTTCGCGCTTCCAAAGCAGGTTTTTCTTCGTTGCTCATCAGTTTCTCCTTGAAATTATTAAACTCTTGAGTATTTGTGTAGATCAGCATGGAACTACTTCGGGCTAAGGTACACTAACAACCACAGGGCAAAGCGTTCTAGTCCAACCAACAAAGCAGTGATGCCCACAGCCAGACCAAACAAAACTAAGTTGTTTTCATTGCCAGCTTTTAAGGCAAAGCTTAAGGATGTGGTAACGGCTGGAGGATGCATAACATCTAACAGGATCATCAGCACGATGGTAACGATCATTGCAGTTCCCCCAGACACATAACCTGAACCTAACAAAATATATGTTAAAAAACCGATCGCAGCTGCCATCATTTGGGAAATTACTAGAGTTCTTACCATATTTGTACCGTGCTGGGGATCGAGATAAATGAGAAAGGCACTAGAGGCAAGGGACGCAAATAACAAACGCTGGCGTGTTAGTACTTCGACTAGGGCAAACACGCTCAATATGATTACTGTCGGGGCAGTGGCTAATGCTAACTCACCCTTCCAATCCAGGCGGCGGCGGAATGATCGATTCGCCCCTTCCAAAGGCTTTAAGCTGGAACGATGAAGTTTCATCGTATACTCCTATTAAGTTCCGGCTCCGGTAAACGGCGCTGTTCTCCTTGCTGAATCTCACGCTCCAAGAAATAATTTAGCAAGGTTCGCAGTAGGACGATCGCTCCCAAATTCAAAATATCTTGGCGAGTTGGTGCTACTGCTGTCCGTAAAATATCGCTGGCAACAGTGAATTCCAAACCCAATGCTAGGACTCGCCCCAATTGCAGACGAACTCCTTCTGTAGCATCAAAATGTTGTTTGGAGCGAGAGAACAACAAGCGCAAATAGGCAGCAATGCCTCGAATCACTGCTCCACCAATCACAACGGCTGCGGCAATTTCTGTCCCTGCTGCCAAGTAACCAACGATGACTTTCAGCCATGTCTCTAAAGGAGTTGTTTCCCTAGCCTCTCCCCCGCCTTCTACGTTCAAACTCAAAAGCAGAACTAGCCCTAGAATGAGTGCTAGGGGCAATAACAAATTAATCAATGAATCCCGTGATGGCTCTCTTTTCATGCCTTTCTACTTCAATTGTTCAGCGATGCAATCGCCTACGCGCAAAGCATTGGCCATAATTGTCAGCGTGGGGTTAGCACCTGAATTTGAAGGGAAAAAACTACTATCTACAACGTAAAGATTATCGACATCATGGGTACGGCAATTGAGGTCAAGAACTGAGATTTTGGGATCTGTGCCAAATCGACAACTACCGCATTGATGGGCTACTGCTTGTTCGGGTAGATGAGTGCGGGGATAAATACTAAATGGTAGGACGTGTTTAGCAGAACGCGGAATTGACTTGAGTACAGATGTCCAACGATGGATCAGGCGATCGCTTGCTTCGCTATTATTTAGTGTATAGTCAATGTGAATCTTGTCACCGACTAAGCGAATCCGATTATTGGGGTCTGGTAAGTCTTCTGTTTGCAACCACCAACCGACTGACCTTTCAGCCAGCAAATGACGCTCAAAATGAGGAATCAGCTTGACAAACGGAGCCATCAGTGGTGGTGCTTCTGCGGGAATCATATCGGCTAGTACATTGCCTGTATTCTGCACCATCCCCATTGGATAAGGAAAATCTGGCTCTCCCCAGTAAAAATCGTTGACAGCGATGGTTTTTTGAAAGTTGGCGTGATTTACGTCTAAATGTATGGAAACGATCGCAGTTTCCAGCTGTTTCATGAAATTTCGCCCCACCTGATCGGAACTGTTTGCCAATCCGTGGGGATGTTTATCGTTAGCAGACCGTAACAACAAAGCAGGCGAGTTGACAGAACCGCAGGCGACTACCACAATATCGCTTGCAAACCAATGCTTCTCACCAGCGATTTCGGTTTCTACCTTCGTTACCTCTCGTCCCGACTCACTGGTATGCAGCCGCAAAACTTTGGCATTAGTTAAAAGGGTGAAATTGGCATATTTTTCGCGGGTAGGACGAATAGCATTAACATCGGCGTCGGCTTTTGCGTGTACAAGACAGGGGTATCCATCGAAGGTATCGCACCGAATACAAGGACTTTTGGTGCGATCGCTTTCATTGAGTTTTAATCCTAGTGGTAGGTGAAATGGGTAATATCCCAGTTCGCGGATGCCATCAGCCAATTGCTGCATATCCGGCTCATGACTCACAGGCGGATAAGGATATGGTTCGCTGCGGGGTGGTTCGGTGGGGTCTTCTCCTTCCTTTCCATGCACATCATAGAGCTTTTCTGCTTGGGTGTAATACGGTTCAAAGTCTTGATATTTCAAAGGCCATTCGGGCGAAATTCCTCCCTTATGAATTACCTTTTCAAAATCTCGCTCGCGCAATCGAACTAAAGCTGCACCATAGAGTTTAGTATTGCCGCCAACCCAGTAACCTGTCTGGGGTTTAAAGGCTTTGCCATCTTTGTCATACCATTCTTCATCGGTATGATAGCGATGTTTTTGATAGACTTCCTGTGGATTCCAGTTGTCTTTTTCTCTGGGTAAAAAGTCGCCTCGTTCCAATACGAGAATTTTTTTACCTGTGGATGCAAGGTGGTGAGCTAGTGTACCGCCTCCTGCTCCCGTACCGATAATGATAATGTCGTAGCGTTCAGTGATGTTCGTCATGTTTTTTAAACGCAGAGGAGCGCAGAGGTTTACGCAGAGGTACGCAGAGTGCTTTGTAATTGTTCGAGTGTTGGCATCTGGTTTAAGCGCATCAGTTCGGAGATTGCTGCTGTTTCTTTATCTCTATGGCTGGTTGCAACTGCCAAGACTTGATCGCTTTTGATGTAATAAGCAATAAATTGCTGTTTTTGCAAATCTCCATCTACAACTATTTCATCCCAAGTTTGAGCATATCCCACGTAGCGTAACGGAAATTTGAATTGCATCGTCCAGAAAAAGGGCAGCCCTTTAAATTTGACTGCTTTACCTGCCATGTTCTGAGCTGCAATTCGTCCCTGCTCTGCTGCAACTCGCCAATGTTCAACGCGAATTGATTCTCCTGTGCGCCAATCGGGATAACGAGCAATATCGCCTGCGGCATAGATCCCATCAGTTGCACGCAAGTATTCATCAACGACAACACTACTATCTTTGGGATGCAAATTCACACCCTCAAGAAAGTCTGTTGCAGGCTGTACGCCAATGCCAACAATGACTATATCTGCACTCAAGCGATCGCCATTATCCAAAATTACAGCTTCTATCTTGTCACTACCCTCAAATCGCACCGCTTTTCTACCCAACTTAAAGGAAACGCCGTTTTCCTCATGGACTTGCTGAAAGATTTTGCCGATTTGTTCGCCAAGGCTTTTCTTAAAAGGTACAGAATCTGGCGAAACGACGGTTACTTGTAAACCTTGCTGAGTCAGCCCTGCTGCGGTTTCCATGCCGATAAAACTGGAGCCAATAACTACTGCTTGTTTTTTTTGTTTGATGGCTGTCAAGATGCGATCGCCATCTGCAAAACTACGTAGTGTAAATACGTTTTGCAAGTCTGCGCCGGGAATATCTAGCTGGCGTGGTTTTCCGCCTGTTGCTACTAGCAAGGCATCATAGGTTAACGAATCACCGTCGGTAAAAGCGATCGCTTTTGTGGTTGTTTGTACCTGCTCAACTCGCTTATTTAACAGTACTTCAATGGCGTGTTCAGAGAAGAAATCGGGCGATTGCAAAGGCATTTCTTCTGAGGATGCTTTACCAGTTAAGTACGCTTTACTCAGTTTAGTGCGATCGTAGGGCAATTTATCTTCTTGAGTAATCATCACGATTCGCCCTTGATATCCAGCTACTCGCAAAGATAAAGCAGCATGAATCCCAGCTGTACCTGCGCCTAAAATAACAAATGTCCGCCCATCAATGTCGGGGTTGAATTGCGCCATTGCGGGCGATCGTAATCCTGTAGTTTGTTCTGCTACGCTGACAATAACGTTTTCGCCTTCAACTCGCACCTGATAACAAGCTAAAGAATCCAAGCCAGGTGGCTGTAGTTGATCGCCAGTCGTCACATCAAAACAGGCATTGTGCCAAGGACAAACAACATGATGTCCACTCAGCGCCCCTTCTGCTAGTGGTGCGCCATAATGAGCGCAGTGTGCGCCAACAGCATAAAATTTTTCGTCTATGCGACTTAGTAAAATTTCTGTCTCGCCGACACATACCTGTCGCATTTCACCATCATTTAGGTCATTAACATTGGCAACAACTGCTTCTATTTGTTTCATAATCTACTCTTAAATCAGCTATCAGCTACATGACTATACTATTCATTTTTAATTGATACATAATGAGTTATGTCTGTGAAGAATATAAACACTTTTATCAACGTTAAAATTATGATTTTTTCAGTTTATTAAAAAATAATTTACAAAAATTGAGTTACTTTTGAGCAATTAAACAAAGTGGATTAACCCTAAATGCATATTTCTAAGCTTAGGCTAAAGCTTCAATTTAAATTTTGCTTCTATCTAACGGATTAATATTGATTTATGCCTAAAGAGAGGTAATTATTTCATTGAAATTTCATTTTTTATATATAAAATCTAAATTTGGTAAATTACTTCATTATCTATATCTACGGTTTGAGGTAAATGCAATTTCATTAAATAATAATTATGCCGAGCGCAATCATTCACGAAAAATTTGTGTTTAATGACCAGCTATAAATCTATATTTACAAGTTACACACTCAGATTTTGGCAAAAATTTAAGTGCAACTTTATAGCTATCTTGCAATAGCTTGAAGCTGCTATTTATTAGCAGCAACCAAATTAAATAATAGGAGGTTCCTATGCCACAAGTCGTTGAGATTTATGACGATCGCCTGCGTGTTATTGTATCGACCGATGCTTCACTGCAAAAGCTGGCCAACGGTGCAGTTCACAGCGAGGGCCCTGTTTACATGCACGAAGACGACAGTGTGGTGTGGAGCGATGCTCATGGCAATCGTCTGCTGCGGTGGAGTCCCGCTAACAAAGTGACCGTCCTACGCGATCCATCTGATTACCAAAGTGGTAATTACCGCGACTTAGAAGGTCGTTTGGTTGCGTGTTCGTCGGGTTTGCGTGCTATTATCCGACAAGAACAAAATGGTGAATGGAAGGTTTTAGTCGATCACTACCAAGGTAAACGCCTCAACAGTCCCAATGATTTAGTAGTCAAAAGCGACGGCACAATTTGGTTTACCGATCCGCCCTATGGCATCACCGAACCAAATCAAGGATACGGCGGTGAACAAGAACAAAGCGGAAGTTACGTGTATCGCTTTGACCCAGCAACGGGCGAGATTTATCATGTCGTAACGGACATGGTACGACCTAACGGACTGGCTTTCAGTCCAGATGAAAGTTTGCTGTATGTTTCAGATTCAGCTGCGTTTAATATTCCTGGCGGGCCTCATCATATTCGCGTCTACGATGTCGTAGATGGTCGATGGGCAAAGAACGGACGGGTGTTTGCAGTCATTGAACCTGGACAACCTGATGGAATCCGGGTTGATGAACATGGTAATGTTTTTACTAGTTCTCAAGATAGCGTACAAGTATACGCTCCTGACGGAACTCGCTTAGGAAAAATCTTTGTACCAGAAGTATGTGCTAATCTAACTTTCGGTGGCAAGGAACGCGATTGCTTATTCATCACGGCCGGTCATTCCTTATATGCTATTGACCTTAATACCCGTGGTGTACGGCAATGATTTATAAATTTGTACTGGGTGTAGCGATCGCTGTGTGGGTGCTACCGAAAGTAATTACTCTTGGATTAGCTGTAGTTAATTATCCCTTCCTGGGGCCGCATTTGGTGAGTTCCCTTGTTTATGCGTATCCTGGCGGACTAGCAGGATTAGCACTTTTACTGCTGAGAGTAAGCGTTGGCGGTTTGTTTTTGATCCACGGCTATCCAAAAGTACTGCATCTGCGTCGATGGGCAGAATCTATCAATACACCTGTCTTTCTTTGCTTTATATCCGCATGGACAATGTTAGCTGGTGGATTTTTCCTGATCCTGGGATTTTTCACACTTTTAGCAACTTTGCCAATTCTGGCTTCGATGTTGTTTGCGATCTTGTTACATCTGATTCAAGGGAAGCCCTTTGTAGCTACAGATCCCTATTTAATTCCCGAAGAGCAGTACAAAGGCCCTTTAGGAAAAGGCGAACCGCCCAGTTGGGAAAAGGCGTTTATGTATTGCGTCATGCTGATTGCGATCGCAGTTTTAGGCCCTGGTGCATATTCCATAGATGCTGCGATTTTTGGGCGGTGAAGAAAAATTTAGAATTAAAAGATGACACATAATCATAGTCACAAGCTGCACAAACACAAAACTGGCAACTACAACCGCGCTTTTGCGATCGGTACAGCCCTGAATGTGGGGTTTGTAATTGTTGAAGCAGTGTACGGCTATTTAGCTCACTCCCTTGCCCTGTTTGCCGATGCTGGTCATAATTTGAGTGATGTGTTAGGACTGCTACTTGCTTGGGGAGCGAGTATCCTTGTCCGCCGCCCGCCAACTCAACGTTATACATACGGCTTCCGTCGCTCATCAATCTTAGCGGCTTTGCTGAATGCGATCGTTCTGCTTTTAGCAATGGGTGGGATTGCTTGGGAAGCACTGCGACGTTTCAGCGCCCCTGAGTCTGTAGCAGGAGGTACAGTTATCGGTGTTGCTGTAGTAGGAATTGCAATTAATACCATTACTGCTCTGCTGTTTATGTCAGGTCGCAAACAGGACTTAAATATTCGAGGAGCCTTTCTGCACATGGTTGCTGATGCTGGAGTTTCCTTGGGAGTTGTATTAGCTGGCATCGCCATTGTGGTTACTGATTTGCTGTGGTTTGACCCAGTTATCAGCTTAATCATCGTTATCGTAGTAGTAGTTGGTACTTGGCGGCTACTAAAAGATTCTGTAAATTTGGCGTTAGACGGAATAGCTCTATCGTAGGCGATCGCTAAAATTGCCCCATCATTAAGTAAAGCCAGCAGCACAATCATAATCGCTGTCATTGGATAAAAATTGAAAATTAAAATTGACAGCGTTAAAAAAAATAGAACCCACATTCCGCACTTCATTTTGTAGCACATATACTAGTACTAATAGATACAATTTCAATTAAATATAATCACGTAAATTAGTGAGTAATTAATATAGACAGTATGACAAACATTACTAACTGTTTGAAATCCTCATGG
>NZ_JBHFLM010000189.1:0-2504 GCF_041928655.1 Pelatocladus sp. BLCC-F211
ACTGTAGTTTTGTAGGTTGGGTGTAGCGACAGCGAAACCCAACATTATAGTCTGGTTAATGTTGGGTTACACTCCGTTCCACCCAACCTACATAATGTCCTTTTTGAAAAACTCCTCTTTTCAAGATGGACGAGGTTTAAAAGAGAAGCGATCGCTCATTTAACTATTTATGAACTTAACTCTGGGAATTAATTTGGCTAGTCTAGTAGTCTGCCATACAAAGTTTGCTAGGTAAACAAACTTGGATAACTCTCTTGAACCTCTTTCTTTGTGTACTTTGTGTCCTTCGTGGTAGCCTACGGAAGCCGCTGTCACGTCTACGCTAGACCACTAGTACCATGATGATGTCCGTATGCACCGACTTCTGGGTGAAAGGGTGAAACTTCTTCCTTAATTTCAACTCCTAGTTGTTCCAGCATTGCTTGTAAAACAGGATCAGGAGATAAACGTAAATAAGTCGGTGTAATTTCTACTGCGACATGACGATTACCTAAATGATAGGCCGCCTTCAATAAATCTATAGTGGTTTTGGCAACTACGGTTAAAACAGGTTCTGGTTTGGCAGTTATTCTTACTAAACTATCAGTAGTTTCATCTACAAGCAGATCCCCATCTCGCAGTACTGTACCTCTAGGTAAACGCAAAAATATCACTTGTCCATCTTCCGTTTGCAAGCGATGACGACTGCGAGTACGTTCCTCTGCTGTGAGAGACAAAGTTAATCTGACTACCGCATGAGGATTTGGTGGTTTTTTTTGAGTAAAAATGAGCATGGGAATTGGGGATTGGGGATTAATTTAGCAGCAAAGCCATAATCTATCTATGTATATCGGTGGTTGATTTTTCATTCTCTCGTTGTAGGAGCATCCCGATTTTTTCAATATACCGCTGTAGTGAGGACTTTAGTCCTCATATGAGCGCTTAAGCGCTCACTACGAACTCAGCAATCGCTACTTACTGTTAGATGACTGGCTTGCATTAGCAAGGTATAAAGTAGGGGTGGGTGAATCATAAACTTGAGGAGAAATCTGTATGGCAACTTACCAACCAAATGCGGAAGCGATCGCCAATGAAGAACTGATCAATGAACTGATGACAGACACCGCAACTATCAACCATGTAGAAGTGATTGAAAACGTGATTGATAGTCTCGAACAAAATGACAGTGCTATGGTTAGCCAGTCTCCAGAAGGTAATTATCTCTGGAAATTTACCTATGGTAGTGTACAAGTTTTTGTCCAGCTTACAGGGACAACAGATGAAGATACGATCACCGTATGGTCTCCAGTACTAAAATTACCTGCTAAAGATGAACCTAAACTAATGCGACAATTATTAGAGATGAATTGCTCTAGCACTTTTGAATCTCGTTTTGGCATTATTGAAAATCAAGTTGTTATACTGACTACGCGCGCTTTAGCAGAATTATCTGCTGGCGAAGTCTCACGCCTGATTACTGTTGTGGCAACAATCGCCGATAATCACGATGAAACTTTACAAGCAGAATTTGGTGCAGCTTAGAGAGTTTTAGATTTTGGATTACCCTACGGGAAGCCGCAGAAGCGTCTATGGATTTTGGATTTTGAATGTTGGATTGTAGACAGGGGTTTGCTAGATAAATGCATCGCAGACAGATTTGGCGACTAATTCCTTTACTAGAAGCCACTGGTGATATCCAGATGGCTATTGATCATTGGTTATTAGAACAGCACTTATCAACACAGCATCCCCCTTCTTTACGATTTTATACCTGGTCGCCAGTCGCCATTTCCCTTGGCTATCACCAACACAAATATCCTCAACACTGGCAAAATTTAACTTGGCAAGGTCAAAAAATAGACTTGGTACGGCGTCCCACAGGAGGACGAGCAGTTTTGCATCAAGGTGATTTAACTTACAGTGTTGTCACATCTGGACTCAGTGGTAATCGCATTGAAGCATACCAAAAAATCTGCAAGTTTCTCATTCAAGGATGGCATCAGCTTGGCATCGATTTACACTACGGTAGTGCTGGGCGGGGTTACATCCACAATCCCAATTGTTTTGGTACTGCTACAGGCGCAGATTTAATCACAGATAATGGTTGTAAACTGATTGGCAGCGCTCAGTTGCGACGTGGAGGGGCAATTTTGCAACATGGTTCAATGCGTTTGCAACCAGATGTCGAATTATTTTCCGAAGTATTTGATGCTGAGTCGTTTACTTGCGTGCAAATTCCACAAAATTTGACTATTGAAAAGATGATGGCAGTTTTGAGCGCAACCGCCAGTGATTGTTTTGATATCGAGTTAAATATGCAACCATTCTCTGAAGATGAATGGCAAGCAATTTTGGCGTTAAGTACCAATTCTTTATGAAATTGGTATTAAACCACGTCTACTTTGAGAACTGTAGTTTTGTAGGTTGGGTGTAGCGACAGCGAAACCCAACATTATAGTCTGGTTAATGTTGGGTTACACTCCGTTCCACCCAACCTACATAATGTCCTTTTTGAAAAACTCCTC
>NZ_JBHFLM010000019.1:0-5449 GCF_041928655.1 Pelatocladus sp. BLCC-F211
AGGGTACAAGGTCAGAAATTGCATAGTCTGCGGTAGGGCATTCCGTGGACTTAAAACAAAGCTCATCGCCTCCGAAGCAATAGCTGGATTGGATGAGAAGCTTACACTGTATGCTTGCATCAGTGTAGGAGTATGTCACAATTCCTATAGGAACTTATACGATTTGGTACTAAACCTCGTCCATCTTGAAAAGAGGAGTTTTTCAAAAAGGACATTATGTAGGTTGGGTGGAACGGAGTGTAACCCAACATTAACCAGACTATAATGTTGGGTTTCGCTGTCGCTACACCCAACCTACAAAACTACAGTTAAGTTTTGAGATACTTCACATTCAATTGACATTAGGTAGCGATACACGTTACATCAAAGCTTATGGTTGTGTAAGTTTTTTTCAATGCAAAGTTTTTTAAACTTCAAGCTTCATCAGCATAAGGAGGGATGGACATGGATGCCAATTTGATAGTATCCAACATCCTGAATCCACCAGTCTTGTTTTTTTTCTTGGGGATGACTGCTGTTTTTGTCAAGTCTGATTTAGAAATTCCTGCACCCATACCCAAACTTTTTTCGCTTTATTTGTTGTTTGCGATTGGGTTTAAGGGAGGGGTTGAACTGATGAAAAGCGGCGTCACCCAGGAAGTAGTGCTGACGCTTTTCGCCGCAATGCTGATGGCTTGTGCTGTGCCGATTTATACGTTTTTTATTCTGAGGCTGAAACTGGATACTTACGATGCAGCTGCGATCGCAGCCACCTATGGCTCTATCAGTGCTGTCACCTTTATCACAGCCAGCGCCTTTTTGAGTGAACTAGGCATTGCTTTCGATGGCTACATGGTAGCAGCTTTGGCTCTGATGGAATCGCCAGCCATCATTGTTGGTTTGATTTTGGTGAATTTATTCACGACTGATGGTAAGCGGGATTTTTCTTGGCCGGAAGTTTTAAGAGACGCATTTCTCAACAGTTCCGTCTTTCTTTTAGTTGGTAGTCTGGTAATCGGATTCTTAACAGGAGAACACGGTTGGCAGGTTTTAGAACCCTTTACTCAGGGAATGTTTTATGGCGTTCTCACCTTCTTTTTACTAGATATGGGGTTGGTTGCAGCCAGAAGAATTAAAGACTTGCAAAAAACCGGAGTTTTTCTGATCTCATTTGCCATACTAATTCCCATCGTCAATGCAGTGATTGGGTTAGCGATCGCCAAAACAATTGGTATGGCTCAAGGAGACGCACTTTTATTTGCTGTGCTGTGTGCGAGTGCTTCTTACATAGCTGTCCCAGCAGCAATGCGATTAACCGTTCCAGAAGCAAATCCCAGTCTGTACGTTTCTACTGCTTTAGCAGTCACATTCCCGTTCAACATTATTGTGGGAATTCCGCTATATCTCTACGGAATTAACCTATTTTGGAGCTAATGTTATGCACTTAGTCAAAAAAATAGAAATTATTGCCAACTCTTTTGAACTGGCTAAAATTTTGGAGAGTTTGGACAAATCAGGTGTCCATGGTCACATTGTGATTCGTAATGTCGCTGGTAAGGGATTACGAGGAATGGCTGAAGATTTGGATATGACGATGCTTGACAATGTTTACATTATTGCTTTCTGTCTGCCAGAACAACTCAAGTCAGCAGTGGAACATATCAGACCAGTACTCAATAAATTTGGAGGAACCTGTTACATCTCAGATGTGATGGAAATCCGCTCATTAAAATGTGTTGCGTCGCTGTAAAAAACTGTACATGCAAGGAAGCGTTTCATGGAACGTCGTGACTTTTTAAAGTGGGGAGCGATTGGGGGATTTGGTTTGGTGGTAACTGCTGGTGATTTACTCTGGCAGATTGAACAAGTTCAAGCCGCCGAATTACCCCCAACTGCTCCTGTTTCTCTTGATCCAGATGCTGCACTGCAAAAGTTGATGGCGGGAAATCAGCGCTTTGTGAAGCATCAACCCCAATATCCCGATCAAACTCAGGCTCGGTTGCAGGAAGTTGCTCAAGCTCAACATCCATTTGCAACTATTTTAAGTTGTGCAGATTCGCGAGTCCCGGCCGAGATTATTTTTGATCAGGGTATCGGCGATATCTTTGATGTTCGCATTGCGGGAAATATTGCCATCCCGGAAGCGATCGGCAGTATTGAGTATGCGGTTGCTTTGTTAAATACTCCTTTGCTGATGGTGTTAGGTCATGAGCGATGTGGAGCAGTTACCGCCGCCGTCCAAAATGAAGTGTTACCTGGTGATATTAGCACCTTTGTCAAAGCAATTAAGCCAGTTGTGCAAAAGTTCAAAGAGCAATCAGGCGATATGGTTGACAAAGTTGTTGTTGCCAATGTGCATTATCAAATTGAACGGTTAAAGCGATCGCCCCTGTTATCTGAGCGCTTGCAATCTGGTAAATTAAAAATCGTGGGTGGTCGTTATGATTTAGATACCGGGAGTGTGGGGATTATTACTTAAAATGTGTTTGATACTCGTCGTTGAGTGTTTAATACTCGTGGTCGAGTGTTTGAACTCCGTTGACGCAGCAAACGCACGATCTTTGATATTATTGGTGGTGCGTTAGCCTGCGGCATAACGCACCCTACATTAGATTGTGGAATTAGTCATTTCAATCTTGAATCTAATCTAAGCAATAGATTTAGATGTTCAAATTGAAATGATCAAGATGATTAATAACTCTCGCCACTTCCAAAAATGGGTTTTGCATCCACTGGCGTTGGGTTTGATTGTAACAGGTGCGATCGCCTGTCAATCTCAATCTCCACTCAAAGCCAGTTCCTTACCAACAAGTTCTATTTCTAGTCAAAAAAGTTTCTCTCAAAATCAAGCCATTTACCGTAGCGATCGCTATGGCTTTCAGTTTAGCTATTCTCCCAAAGGTTTTGTTGTGGATGACAAAGCATACAAACCTACAAGCAATGATAATATACTTTCTGTAGTAGAAATCTGGACTCAGCAGCACGCCAAGGAAATTCGCTCCGGTGCATATGAAGGCGGAACGGAATACCCAGCCAATGTCAGTGTCAGAGTCGCTAGCAATCCACGCAAGTTGTCATTGCAGAAATGGGTAGAACAAAGTAATCAGTTTGGAATCACCCGCACCTTCAAAAATACAAAAATTGCAGGACGAAATGCGTTCGCTTTCCAATCTAGCGGTTTATACGAGAATGAAAACCTCGTTTTTTCTCATCCCAAAAACTCTAACATCATCATCATTTCATTTGGGAAGACTAACTACGGTAATCATGACGCTATCTACAAAAAAGCCTTTGACCAAGTACTGAGTTCTTTTAAATTTGTGGCTAGATAGAGATATATACTTAAGATATGATTACTTGGAAGCAGGCGATCGCATTTAAACTCAACCATATTTAAATAATTGAGTAGTTTTATACTTTAGGTAGATGACAAATTAATTGAATTTAAGTTGTCAAAGTATATACTCTCCTTATAATGCCTTTGATTCTAGAAGATAAGTGCTTTTATGAGGAGGTATCTTACTTTTAGTAGAGTGTAATTACTTAAATTACCATAATATAAAAAAATTAAATTATTTCAGAGAAACAGCCACCATCAACAGAGCATTTTGTCAAACACAAACAACTGTCTGCTTTCTGAAAAATGATTGTTTTTACCTTATTAATTACTCAGTGTGGTGATTCCAAAAATCGCAAGATTAGAACATTTTTAGCAAGAACAGGAAAGACAATTAGCTCATTTTCTTCGTAAACTAGGTGAGATAATTTACCTTTAGGTGGATTAGATATAAACTATAAAACAGTATATTTTTAATGGGTTGTTGCATAATTCACCCAAAGATAACAGTAATCTCTATATCACTTACCTAGTTCCAGTTTCACGCATCCTTAATTTGTTTTTAGTCTCTGCTAATCATGACATCCCCGCAGTCTGACACTAAAGTTGAAAATAATCCTCCACAGACAGAAAGCCAGCCACCTCGCAAACAAAGCCGGTGGCTTTGGTTATTGTTGGCTCTGGTAGCCTTGACAGGAGGAGGAATCACTGTTTGGCGTGTGTTTGCCTCAGAAAACCAAACACCTGCAAAAGCTAATGCAACGGCTCAACCCCCAGCAATACCAGTAAAAGTATCTGCCGTTGAATCAGGCACAATTGAAGAAAGTTCAGAATATATCGCTAATATCGAATCGCGTCGTTCAGTAGCTCTGCAACCAAGAATTCAAGGTCAAGTCAGTCAAATATTTGTCAGAGCAGGAGATCCAGTCAAAGATGGAGACCCGATTATTCAAGTAGACTCAAGAGAGCAACAAGCAGCGGTTAGTAGTGTTAATGCTGCTGCTCAAGCGGCGCGATCGCAAGTGGAAAACGCCAAAGCTACTCTGAGATCCTTGGAAGCAGACAGACAATCCTTTCTTGCCGATGTGAAATTAAACCAGGAAGATTACAACCGCTATGTCGATCTTGCCAACCAAGGAGCCGTATCTCAACAAACAAAAGAACAGTATGCAAATAGACTAGCTGTAGCAAGAGCTGCTTTCAGTGCAAATGAATCCAAAATTAAAGCCCAACAAGCCGCAGTCGTCGAAGCCGAAAAATCTTTACAGCAAGCTTTAGCTAACACTAACCAACAAAAAGTCCAACTCCAGTACTACAGAGTCACAGCTCCCTTTGCTGGGACTGTTGGTGATATCCCCGTAAAATCAGGTGATTTCGTCAACACGTCTACACAGCTAGCTACTATTACTCAAAATCGACCTTTAGAAATAAATGTATCTGTACCAATAGAACGTGCATCTCAACTGCGTAACGGAATGCTAGTAGAACTTATTAATCCTCAAGGTCAGACTATTGGTAGTAGTCGGGTATTTTTTATCTCTCCGAAAGCGAATAACGAAAATCGCATGATTCAGATCAAAGCACTGTATGACAATGAGAATAATAAACTCAGAGCAGATGAATATGTACGAGCAAGAGTGATCTTTAGTCAAAGCTCAGGAGTAGTTATCCCAACATCAGCCGTTGCTCGTATAGCTGGACAAAACTTTGTCTTTGTCGAGCAAAACCAAAGATCACCTCAAGGTAAACCCCAACTAGTAGCTAAACAAAAGCGTGTTGAGTTAGGCAATATCAAGGGTAATAACTATCAAGTATTGAAAGGATTACAACCAGGAGAAAGAATAATTGTTTCGGGACTACTCAACCTTAGAGATGGAGCTCCCATTAATCCAGAATCTCAATAAGAATTAGTCAATGGTCATTGGTCATTGGTTATTGGTCATTGGTCATTGGTCATCGGTGTTTATTTTCCCCCTTGTCCACGCCACGTGTTACAACGCTCTTGACCCGACGCCAGGTACTACAACGGGACGCCAGTCGCTACAACGGAGGAGCCACTGCGGTGGACGGGTTCCCCGGCATAAAGCAGGTGGCGTGGAACCTCCGCAACGCGCTGGCTCGGAAACCCCCGCA
>NZ_JBHFLM010000190.1:0-42887 GCF_041928655.1 Pelatocladus sp. BLCC-F211
AATGTTGGGTTATATTACTCTGCGAGAAGCCGCGCAGGGCGCGTCTACGTTCCTCAAACGCCAGGTGCTACAACTCTTGGGACCCCCGCAACGCACTGGCTCCCCAACCTACGCTAGTTTTAGTTTTTAGCCTTAACTGAAGCGTATTGACTTATATATGCTTTTCTGCTTCTGTCTTTTTCATTTGGTTTGATTTGCTCGGAGGTATATAAAACTTTTCTAACGATAATATTGACCAAAATAATTTGGTTCTGACTAGTAATACACTCAAAGTAATTATTCCCAACAGTATTGTTGTAAATTTATTTTCCAGGTAATGAGAACCAATCATGACGGTATGAATGGTACTCAATAATAAAGCTGGTAAACTTAATAAATGAATCTGTCGCCAGCGTTTACCTAAAGACTTTTGCAGTGAATCAAAACTTGTTAAAGCAGCAGGAGTCATCAAGATTAACGCCACAGCCCCCGCAATCATCCCCCACTGAAAATCAGGCGGTAAGAACCAGAAAGCATCAATATTCCATTGCAGCGAGTGTTCCATCATGTGGACGGCGTGAACAACAGCAAGTACAAAAGCGCCTACCCCCAAAGCACGACGGTAACGCAAAGGTGTTGCCCACAATTCACTGATCGGACGAGCAACCAGTGCTAGCATCAACAATATCAGTGCCGCATGTCCGGTGTAATCTGCCATTGTGTCACCAGTCCGCAGTAGTGTCAGCACACCAATGGTGAGAGTTACCCAGCCACCCAAACGAAACAATTGACTACGTCTGTCTTTACTCAATACAGATGTAGACACACCTACACCCAACATCATCGGGAAAGTTCCCAACCCAAAAGCGAGCATTGTTGCTGCACCCATCCACAAATTACCAGTTTCCACAGCTTTAATTTGGGCAACATACAAAAAACCACACGGCATTAAACCCCAAGTCATACCCAAAACTGCTGGTGTCCACCATCTATTTTCTAGGGAAAGTTTGACCATTGCACTACTCAAGCGGTTGTGCAAACTTTTTTGTAATAGAGGGTGTAATACTGGTATGCGCGGTAGTAAGTCGGGTTTGATGTGTCCTAACCCAAACCAAATCAACATCACACCAGTCAAGATTGCAACCCACTGGCGTAATTGACTACCAACGCCTGCCATTTGACTACTGGCAAGTAATACAGAACCTAATACCCCAATTCCTCCGCCAACTAGGGTATAACTCAGCATCCGCCCTAAATTTAGCAGGGTGTGAAATTTGATTTGTTGTCGCCAGTTACGAGTTTCTTGTTGATGAGACAGAGAAAAAGCCACAGCCAAAGGGCCACACATTCCTAAGCAATGTCCAAAACTTCCCAGGAATCCTAAAGTTATGAGTAGCCACAAATCGAGCATGTTAACTTAGCTGTGTTTCTTGAGAGACTTTAAGCTAAGTTTGTGCGCCTGTCAAAAGACGAACTGTCAAATTTAAGGTTGAAGGCTATACGGGCTTGCGTGCTGCGAGAATCAAAAATAGTGGAATACGCTTTCGCCGCTCGTAGGTTTGCACGTCGTGAAAGTGTTCGCGTTGCGGACGCGCTTCACGTAGATCCTCAATCATAAATCCAGCTTCATTGAGGAGATGGAAATAGTCTTCGACCGTACGGTGATATTTTTGCACCGTGCCGCCAAGCCAATGGGTGACTCGCACTCCGGTCGTAAAATAGTTATCGACAATCCAATCTTGGCGGAGTGTCCCAGAAGTCCAGCCTTGGTAACAGGAAGTGATCACGGGATGCTCGACCGAAAAGACAAATAGTCCCGCAGGTGTGAGTGCATGAAATATCTGTGTGTAAATTGGTGCCAGATCAGCGACATAATGCAGGGAGAGTCTAGCGATAACTAGATCAAACGCTGTGTAGGGATACGTCCAATTCTCAATCGTCTCCTCAATGACCAGACCTGCCGTGTCAGCAAGTTTGTTGCTCGCAACGGCAGCCATCTTGTGTGAGCCTTCAATACCAGTGTAGCTCGCAGCGCCGTGATGGAGGAGTTCTCGCCCAATTGCCGCATCGCCACACCCCAGATCGAGGATACGCTTGCCAGTAATGCATCCAATGAGATCCATAATCACTGGCTTTTCCAGCGTATCGTTAGGCGTATCTACACGTTGACGATGGCTCATGTAGCTTGCAAAAACTGCCTCATCGTCATAGAAGTCTGGGCCTGCTTGCTCCATAGATGCTGTTCCTCCACAGTACGCTGATGGCCTCATAGGCATATTAGTATTTTTGTACTATATTATACTTGGTTGTAGCTTTGCTATGTTTGGGTTAAAAAGCTGAAAGCTATATATAAAAAGCACGGATGCATTACAATACTGCTCGGATAAGACAAATCAATTGACATTTAAATCCTGTAGAGACGCGATATATCGCGTCTCTACAACCCCAAAATTATGACGAAAAATCCTATCCCTTGCAGTATTGGGATGCATTACAACAATAAAGGCAGAAGTTTTTTATTATACCAATTATCTATGTAGTTCAATCAAGCGATCGCACCCAGTTATTTTGTTTATTAAAAATAATCATAGCGCCAACCTCAATACAGGCAGGCGCTACTGCTTTATTTAAATTCAGGGAGAAAATATAGTGAAATGAATTCCCTGAAGTTTACTATAAATTGAGTGCAATTTAATTGCTTATACAGTACGACGACTTAATGCGTTCCACAAGAAAATGGCAACAATTGCACCAAGAACTGCCACTAAAATACCGGGAATGCTCAAACTTGAAGCTGCCAGTGCAAAGCGTCCTGTAGCGAAGAATACACCTAGACTACCACCAACAAATGCACCAATAATTCCTAAAAGAATTGTTCCTAAAATGCCGCCGCCTTGATGACCGGGGTAGATAGCTTTGGCAATAGCACCAGCGATGAGACCTAAAACAATCCAAGCAAGAATATTCATTGTTCTGTATTTGGTAAACGTTTTTCAGTAACAAATACAGATTAACAGTCACAAATTGACATCCAATCTATCAACAGTACTAATTATTAATTAGCCCTAAGTAATAATTAAATTGCTGCCATTTCTTTTGATATACGCCTGATTGGAAATTGATCATAAATTAGAAAAAGTCCCCAGTAGGTCTAAGACTAGGGACTGATAGAATTCTTGCTTAGTAATTGCAGTATATGCATTTTTAATCAATTATTAACTCTACTTGAAGAGTTAAGCTCAAGTTCAAATTAGGCTTTTTTCACAGATGTAGAAGTGTGCGATCGCCCCTGGTGAGTCATAGCTAATGACATCCTCCCACCGCTAACCAAGCGATATAGCGGTGACGACTCATGAATTTACACACTGCGTTTTTCAATTATTTCTCGATACGTAGCCGCCGCTTGAGTTGGGATGCGCTTTAAATGCAAGTCTTTGTCTAGGTCTATGTGGTACAGTCCAAAGTCGCTGGCTGAGTTGAACTTCAAACCCCACTCGCGATTAGAGGTCAGACTCCAGCAGACATAACCTATGACTTTGACGCCTTCGTTACAAGCGCGTTGCACTTGCTGGATGTGCTGACGCAGGTACTCTTCGCGCTTCACATCATCTGCGACATCAACGCAACCATTCTCAACGATCATAATCTCTTTGTCTGGGAATAGCTTGGCGTGGAATTTGAGCATATCGTAGAGTACACCAGACCAAACGGGTGCATTATTATACCGTCCGAAAGCAGCGTCCATCAATTGTTTAACGCGGTGGATTTGTAAATTGCTAGTACCCCAGTAATAGTCAAACCCGACAAAATCCTGTTGACCGATGCATTCTTTGGGACAGAGGAATTCTGGTAATTTTCCTGCCATACCGAGGTGCCACCAGTTACTAGTCAAGGATGTTGACAAGATGCTGAAAATCTTCTGCACTGGGTCAAAGATGCTAACAAGAGAACGCAATAGGGGTAAACGTTGTTCAGACTTGACTGGACGAAATTGGACTTTGGTGCGATCGCCAAAAATTTGCTCTGCGACTGTCCGCGCCAAATCTATTTCCAAACCGCTAAATTCGCCTGTTTTTGGGTCACGATAGCCAAAACCGGGGACATTATCTTTAACTGCAACAATCAAATAACCCCGATCTTGAATGCGACGTAACGCTGTTCCTGGTTTAGCAAGGGAATCCCCCGCGTCTTCTACTCTATTCTGACTGCTAATATCCCCTAAAGTCGAACGTCTACCCATTTTCGGTGGTTCTGGTATCGGTTGACCGGGGAAATGCTCCTGAAGGCTTTGTGACCAAGCCCCAGATTCTTTAAAGCGACGCACTGCTTGATCTACAGCATTGAGTAAAAAGCGATCGCCTTTCACGACAGCAGCAGCATAGGGTTCTTCTGTCAATCTGTGGTTAACAATTCGATACTCTTCTGGATGCTGTTGGATAATTCCTAACAGAATGGCATCGTCAGCCAAGATTGCACTGACTTGATCATAGTCCAAGGCTCTGAGGGCATCTTCATAATCTGAGAACACCTCTACATCTGTGTTAGGTAACATTGCGTAGATATTGGTTTCAGCAGTCGTGCTTTTAATCACTGCGACTTTTTTCCCAGCAAAATCACTTAGTTCTTGAATTTGACTGCGGGACTTCACCAATAAAACTTCACCTGCTAGATAATAAACCTCGGAAAATGCCACTTCTTCTTCCCGTTCTTGGCTGACAGTGAGCGTAGCAATCACTACATCTACTTGCCCTTTTTCTAGTAAAGCCCGCTCAGTGAAACGTTTGCCCTGAGCAATTAAATCTTCTTTGCTGCGAAGACGAGTGACGTTGTAATCCGCAATTTTTTGCAACCATAGAGGTAAACCTAGTAACATCGGGTTGACTCCGACCTGAGCATCTGGGTTAAATTGCTTGAGAACGGCTCTACCTCTAGTATGAGCAATGAACAAATTCCGCATCAAATCACCCACTGCGGACATTTGTTCTGACATGGAAGCGCCACGAGATAGCCCAGGAGGCATAAAATAAGCCCGTTCCCACCAAGGTTTGACGTAGCCGTAAATTAATTGACTAGGTTCATTAAAAGTAATCCAGTAGCGGGCTAAATTACCTAAACGTCTAGCAACTTCTGTGGCATAACTGGCATAAATCGTGGGAAAATCTTTGGCAATCAAACCACCCCGTTTTTCTACATGTAACGGATGAGTAAA
This sequence comes from Pelatocladus sp. BLCC-F211, assembly GCF_041928655.1. NCBI lineage: Bacteria > Bacillati > Cyanobacteriota > Cyanophyceae > Nostocales > Hapalosiphonaceae > Pelatocladus > Pelatocladus sp. BLCC-F211. The sequence continues at coordinate 5,189 of NZ_JBHFLM010000190.1, forward strand.
GTGGTGTAGGGTAACAATAGGTTCCATACCATGAGAACGGATGGTTTCAATCACTTGGCGGTAGTGGTCAAAAGCTGAATCGCTGAATTGTCCTGGTTCCGGTTCTAACCGCGACCAAGCAAGAGAAAAACGGAACATCTTGCAACCAAGAGATTTAGCGAGCGCAATATCTTCAGCATAGCGGTTCCAAAAGTCTGTAGCCTGACCCCGTAGCGTCATAGCACGACGACGTTCCCAAACATCGCGAATATCTTCAAAGTTAGGATCATAAGCTTCGCATTGGTGGTCAGCAGAAGCAACACCAAACATAAATGATTCTGGAAATGGTGCAAGATTGTTCATGATTAAATTTCCCTTTTTTAGTTGTTATGGAAATTCGGGATTGGGGATAAGTAGAGACGCGAAATTACCCTGCGGGAACGCTAAAAGCGAACGTGTCTCTACATTTGTGCTGAATTACCTAGTCTTAGCCAGCTGCTACTGTGCTTTGGTTTATGTGTTTGGATTGTTGCTTGTTCAAAAATTGCAGCAGTCGAGGAAAGATATCGACGTGGACATTTTTACCCATGAATACGTCTTGATGTCCATAACCAGGAAATACATGAAGTTCGTGTCTACCTGGGACAATTTGCTCAAGTCTTTGGTGACAGACAATATTAGAATCGGTAAATACATGATTGCGATCGCCCGTCATAAATAAAACAGGAGTTTCAATTTCCCCTGCATACTCAAAATAATTATTCGGTAGGCGATCATATTTAAGATTATTTGGCTCAAACTTGACTGCGGTATTATTGTTTTCCAACATTTTGCGGACATGGCGATAGTAATGTAACCCGTTTCCACCATACAAATCGCCGCCTCGACGATGGGTAACATCATGAAGATTTTCATGGCTATACAAAGCAGGCCAGCCAGTTCCCCACATTAAACTCAACATGTGACAAGCTGGGACATCACATTCATGGTGAAATGCTGACACAGCTTTAGAGAAGATTTTACCTTTTGTCAAACCTGGATCTTCACTCCAGCGTGGGTTTATATAAGGAATTCCCAAAACATATTCCACCAAGAAAGGTGCAAAAGTTAATTTAACTTGCGACCAGTTAGGCACACGTGGAGTCAATGCCACACTATTAGCAATCACGCTGGAAATACCCGTGACAGCTTTGGCAAATAAACTCATGACAAAAGATACAGAACCTAAACAATGACAGATCACATGGATACGGCGATTACCTATGTGTTCGCGCATCTTTGCGATCGCTGCGGGATGATCAAACAGCGCAATATCATCCATGTTGTACCGATGCATCTGCAAATTATAGGAATGTCTATTACTCATCCGATAATCTAAAGTCCAAACATCACCAAACCCGTTGTCCAACAAATACTGCACGAGATTGTAATGTTCAGGCATGATAAACATATCAGTTGATGTAGTCAAACCGTGAATAATCAAAACTACATCATCAGAAGTTGCACGTTGGAAGCGTAACATACTCAATCCCAACATATCTTCCGTAGAAAAATGATGTGTAGAAACTTCTGCATTCTTCACACCTTCTAAAGTATAAAGCGGTATTTCACGTTTCATAAAATTACCTCAATCTAAGTTTGTAGTGAGGGATTTAGCCCTCCAAAATCTCCGAAATTATGTTGCGTTTCTTAATATTTATTGTCGTTATAACCACTAACCATTCATCATCTCCTGCAACCCCATTTCTCTTGTAACAATAGGTTTATAACCCAACTCCCGTTTCACTTTAGAAATATTGTATTTTCTCGGCATAGCCACAAAAGAAATTTCAAATCGAGAAAGAGGAGGTACAGTTTTAATCTTGAATAATTTCCAGATTGCTTCTAAAATATTTGCCAGATAATTAACAACAAAACTTGGCAAATTAGTATTTGGAGGATTAATCCCATTGATGTTGAAAAGTTTAGTAAAGTAATCTCTCACAGTTATTGGATCATCATCGGTAACTATATATATTTCTTTATTTTCTCCCTTGACACAAGCTAAAGAGATTGCTTCTACTAAATTATCGACGTGAACTGTCTCAATTACGCATTCACCGTTATCTATCCATAAAAATTGTCCAGACTTAACTTTTTCGGCTAATGTTTGGGGAGTTTTATCACCCTTGCCCCAAATATAAGTAGGACGCAGGATAATACATTCCATATCTGTAGAAAATTTTAAAATTTCTGCTTCTGCTAATTTTTTAGCTTTGCCATAATAGGAATTAGGTTCTGCTGGATAGGGATATGTTTCATCTATATCAATTAAAGGAGAAACATCCTGTAAAACTGATTCGGAACTAATATAGATGAATTTTTTCACATTCATCTGACTAGCACTAATTAATAAGTTTTTCGTAGCCAGAGTGATTTCTTGATAGAACTTATCCCAAGGACCCCAAAATTCAACTGGTGCGGCACAATGAATCACAATATCTTGTCCTAACAGTTGCGCTTCCCATTCGTTAATCTTGTCTAAATTACCTTTAATAACTTTTGCGCCTAACTGCTCAATTGTTTTCTGTGCAGAATCTGATCTAGCTAAAGCTGTAACATTGTTATTATCACGAATTAAACGTTTTATTAATCTCTTGCCAAGAAAACCTGAACCGCCTGTGACAAAAATATTCATAAAACACCTCGATTATAAATATGTCACTGCTATACGCCTTGTACCTACAATTTATAAATAGTAATTTCCGGAAATTGTTGTTGGATGTTGGTTAACCATACCTATAAAGTGGGTAAAAACCTGCTTTTATGGGCTGATTGTTTGCGATTTGACTTGGCGTCTACCTACGGAAGTCGCTTGCGCGTCTAAGGTGTCTTAGTGGTTAAATTAAGATTTATTTGTTCACCACTAAGACACTAAGACAACTATACTTTGAAGCTCAATGCCACATTTTCATCATTTTAAGTGCTATGCAACACAAATGCCATACATAGGTAATAATTCGTGGATAATATAAAAGTGATGTGCTTGTAAAGCATCGTGAAATAGTTTCCAATCACTGGCTAAAAAGGTGGTGTGATAAGAAAAAATCTCGTTTTCTCGGTCTATATATTCTTCTGTACCAAGAGCTTGGTATTTCCAAGAATTTTTGCCTTTGGGGATATAGGTGACATATTCTTTACCAAAACTAAATTTACCTTGAGCGATCGCTTGCAACCATTCTTTGTGTCTAAAATGACTTTTGTTTACAGTAAGATTTTTGAGCATAGAAGCTATTGTATCCCGATCAGATTCTGGCAGCCCTGGTACATCTGCATCTGGATTACCTGCAATATAACGTTGCATAGCTTTACACATATGCTCTGCTGCTTCCAGAAAATCTTTCGGATTGTCTCTGGTAATTTTCTCGCCTCGTCCATTGGTGTAACCCCAACGTAAGTAAGGTTTATCTGGATGACTCAGAACTGCACCGTGTCCCAGGGGTAAAGCTTCACTGACACAGTAGTTTTTGAGACGATCCATGAGACTGCGATCGGGATTACCATATTCATCAACCAGCTTTTTCGCTTCATTAACTCGATGATTGACACCCGCAAAACCCTGGTGCGCCCAAGTATCTACATATACATGCATTGTAATTCCCAAGCGATGCAGTCCATAGATAGAATCGCGGCGACGAATGCATTCGTTAACCATATCCTGAGCTATGTAACTGTTGGGACGACAAATGAGCTTGTCAATAAAGCTACCTGTAAGATTTTCTTCTGCTTTTTTTTCACCATTTCCAGGTAGAAAATGAAAGGGAATCCAAACGCGATGATTTGCTAGTTCCTTAAAGTTACGGTAGTCAAGCATTTTATGTGCCGAACTCATGCGACTAAACAGCGCACCGTTATCAAAGCGGATAAGTCCGGCATTCGTGGCATCATCTACGTATTGAGCGCAATATGCAATGATACTAGCGGTTTGATGTTCAAATCCGGCTAGTCGTGCGACTACATAAGTAACACCATGATGAAAGTCGATTTGCATATATAGTTAGTTGTTAATGGTTAGTAGTTTGGTTAGTAGTTAATTGTCAAACACTACTAACCACTATCTACTAACCACTCACTTTTTCTTAAACGTAAATTTTAGTTAAGGTACCAGCAAAAAAGCGACTAAAGCGATCTATTGCTTGCAGTTGTTCCCAACGGGTTTTGGCATTAATGACTTTCAGAGTGGTCATTTGCTTAATGAAGTCTACAGGTTGAATTTTGAGAATACCCTTACCAATCACAGGATTTTTGTTGCTGTCACCTTCATACACAGTGACGTAGAGAGTGGTGGTGTCAGCCCAGACATCGAAACCTGGGTCATCGTGAATTTGCTTAAAGCCTTCAAAATAGTAGGTTTGCCCGTTTTCTGCGGTCATGTACATGCCATAGCACATCTTACGGGTTTGGGGCTGATCTTCTGCTTCGATAAATAAGTTAAAATCACCCTTGGTTACTGTCAGTGGATCTGAAGAAATTACCGGGGCTGTGACTGTACCAATGATTTTGGCAGGGTGCTGAGGATCGTTGAGGAGTAACTCTAAATCATCAGCAATGACTGTCACGGTAAACTCTAGAGGTGAGGCATCTTTTTTACCTTGTTGTGCTGCTTTTTGATAGTCATCTTTGATTTTGGTAGAGAAGAAACCACGCATCTTTTCTGTGAACTGAATTCCAACTTTGGCTGTGGGTGTGGGGTTTGTTGGTGTTGGTACAGAAGATAGATCATAGTTAATTGTCCAACCTCGATCTTTGGCAATTAGAGCGCAGCAACGTTCAGCTACAGCAGAAATAGTTAGTAGCGGATTAACTCCTAGTGTACGAGGTATTACTGAACCATCAGCAACGTACAAATTCTCGTAGACATCTGTACCCTGTTGACTAGAAAATACTTGTCCTTTGTGGTTAACTACACCATGTTCAGCATCTTCTGCTAAGATACAGCCACCTAAAGGATGAACGCTAATCAAGTCGTGACCAAAAACATTAGTCCAAATCGGGTTAGGAATTTGCGTACCACCTAAAGGACGGGTTGCTTCTTCTAGGCGATCGTTGACTCTTTGAAAGATGGGTTGTTTACCTACGCCTTCCCACTCGATACTGAGACGATCATTTTCTAAGTACATCCGTCCGGCTGCATCATCATGAGTCATGACTAAGTAAGTCTGAGTGTTGCGGATTGCACCGGTGTAAGCACCGTGAGCTAAACTTTCTGCTTCTCTGAGTTTTTCTTGTATGCGATCGCCTATACCTTGATCGGTATCTTCACCCAAGATTTTACCAGCAGCAGCAAAGCTACTCGGCAGGATCGGAGCAAGTGCGCCAGGAATGGAACCTTCTTCGATCACCATACCGTTGTCTAAGACGGGCTGTTGACGCATATCCACAATCCCAGTGATGCAAGGCCCTACAGGTTCCTGTTCATTAGCAGAGCGATCGCCAAAGCCAACACCATTAATTACTTGTTCGGTGTTGTATCCAAAAGCCAAGACATCACCGTTACCTGTAAAGTAGTGTCCTACCTGATGAGATACAGGCAAACCCTGGGCTTGAGAACGTAATAAAATTTCTGTAGACCCCAACGTACCCGCCGCCAAAATTACCATATCAGCACTGATAAACATTGTCGGCGCGTTGAATTTATCCTGTCCTGTATTCATTAATTGGTAGTGAATCAACCAACGATTTTTTTCCCGTTCTAAATAACGTACTGATACTTGCGTATATATCTCTGCACCATGATTCTTAGCATCGGGCAGATAATTCATGAGTACAGTATTTTTGGCTTTATGATTACAACCAGAAACGCAATCACCACAGAGCTTACAAGCCTTCTGTTCTACACCGACGTGATTTACCCCATCTTCAAAAGTAACGTTAATTGGTGGTCTATAAAAATTCTCATTCAAGTATTGAGCAGATTTCTCCAAGGCTTGTAATTTTTGTAGATGTGGGAAATTTTCTGGATAAGGAGTTGGTTTGAGCATTTCTTCCGCACGCCGATATCCATCTGCCAATAAAGTATCTACATCATCACGCAAACCTTTCGGCCAGCGGGTATCTGCAAAAACACGGGGTTCCGCTTGCAAAGAGACGTTAGCATTAACTAATGATGTGCCACCCAAACCACAACCTACGAAAACATTAATATCTTTATTAATATGGAAATCATACAAACCTGTGGGTGAACCGATGCGTTTACCATTCGGTAAATCCACTTGCATTTCTTTGACTGCTTCTTTTGGTTCATTTGGATATTCCCCAGGTTGAAACTCTTTACCTCTTTCGAGGACACACACCTGTTGTCCAGCACGGGCGAGGCGTGAAGCCGCAATTCCACCCCCATATCCAGAACCAATTACTACTACTGTGTAGTGATTTTTGATGTTTTCAATAGGACTTGCTAAACGAGTCATGCTATATATTCCCCTGGCACAGCGAAATTTACTACATCAGCCCCAACAAAGACATAAGGAAGCCAAAAATCTGTGAAACGCTGATTTGAGATTGCTGGGTTATTGTGTACTTCAAAAACACAAAAAGCGGTTCCGCAAAATTTGCAAATGTACATATTTACAACTTCGATGACGCGGAGACACAAAGACGCCAAGACGCGGAGATTGATCTGTTGCGAGATTATAGAGAATAGGTATAAAACCCTGCTGGAATCATCGGTACAAGCCCTAACCCTCAGCGCCTGACAAGTGTAGGTTTTTAAAATTTCAAAAGCTCGGTTGTTAAGACGGTACATAATTAAAGATTCTCTATCTCATGATTTTATTCTTCCCATCAGCAGTGGAAAAATTACATAGAGCGCTTCATCATGTTTTTGAGCTTTTTGGCTTATGACTCTGGGCAGGTAAAATATCAAGCAAGTATTGTTAATATATATAACATGACTAAAATTTATCCTAATTATTTAAAATGCCAACTGCTTTAATTACAGGAGCCTCTGGTGGTATTGGAAAAGCCTTTGCTGAAGAGCTAGCTGCACAAAATCATAATCTTGTTCTTGTTGCTCGTTCAGAGAAGAAATTAAATGAATTAGCAGAGCAACTATCCAAAAAATTTCAAGTTAAAGTTGATATAATAGCTAAGGATTTAACAGAAACAGGTGCGACTAATTCTGTATTTGAATTTACTCAACAACAAGGATTGACGATTGATTTATTAATTAATAATGCTGGTTTTGGAGACTATGGAGATTTTGCCGAAACTGATGAAGAACGGCAAATTAAAATGATCCAACTCAATATTTTAGCATTAGTAGATTTAACGCATAAATATTTACCTTTGATGCGACAACGCCGTTCTGGCAGCATAATTAATATATCCTCAATTGCTGCATTTCAACCAATGCCATATCTATCTGTTTATTCTGCTAGCAAAGCTTTTGTTCGTAATTTCAGTCAAGCATTGTGGGCAGAGAATCGTCAATATGGTATCCGCGTTTTAGTTTCTTGTCCAGGTCCAACGGAAACTGATTTTTTTACAGAAGCAAAATTTCCGCCAACGCTAGCCAATAAAAGCAATCAAATATCAACTCCAGAAGAAGTAGTCCAAGAAACCCTCAAAGCATTGGAAAGAGGAGATTCTACCGTTGTGATTGGTGGCTTTTCTACTCACGTACTCACAAAAGTAGCTAATTTAGTTCCACGAGAAACCTTGCTGAATCTTTTGGAAAAGCAATTTAAAGCTTAAAAGTATTGATTGTTGGTTGTTGATGGTTGATTGTTGATTGTTCCAAAAAATAACCAACTACCAACCAAAAAACCAACAACTACATATAACGAGTTAGTTGGACACGATATCTGTCTTTTTTGGTAATCGCAATGTCCCCAATTTCCAAACGCCCTTTACCGCGAATAGCAATTAAATCACCGGTTTTGACTTGAGAACTAGCTTGAGTGATTTCTTTCCAATTGACGCGCACATCACCGCCATCAATTAATTCCACCATTTTACTGCGGGACATGCCAAATCCGGCTGAGGCGATCGCATCCAATCTTAAGGAAGCTTCAACGGTGGTTAATTCTTTTTTCTTCGGTTCTCGGATTTTTAATTCACTTAAGTCAATGCGTTGAGTTTTCACTGGAACTGAACGCACTTGCTTCAAGTTCATTTCTAAAAATTCCACCAATTCCGGTACGACAATCGCCTGCGCTCCCCGTTCGCCTAGTACAATAATATCCCCAGTCTTTTCGCGGATAATACCAGTTCCTAACATCGCGCCTAAAAAGTCGCGGTGAGTCGCCGTATCAAACAGAAAATTTCCCGCAATATCTAGTGCTGCGATCGCCACTTGAGATACATCTAAAGGAAGTTCCGAACGTGCGATCGCAATTCTTTGACGTTCTGCTTGCGGATATCCTCCCCACACCTGTAATTGCACCTCAGTTAACCGATTAAATACCCGTTGAACTTCCGCCAATTCTGGAGGAGATACAAAATCTGTGAAGACAACTTCCCAAGTTTTAATCGCCTGTTCCGCTTGATCAATTACACGAGCAACAGTATCTCTATTTTCAACACCTTTTAAAAGTTCTTCTCTTGGTAGCATTATTAAATAATTGTGTTAGTGGTTAGTGGTGATTTTGCCAAACAACAAACAAAACCTACTCTTTATAACCTTGAATATTTTCTGGCTCAAACTGACGTAAAATCCGAGTTGCTTGACGGTGAACACTTTCAGTACCTTGCACCACTATTAAGTATTTACCTTCATTCAAACGGTTGCGGTAAGGTAAAGCATCCCCACTACCAGCAACTAACCCAACTCCACCACCAACAAATACACTACCCAAAGCACCACTCGCTGCTCCCAGCAATCCCCCTACTACATGATTACCAATTTCACCTGCCCAAGCAAAGGTATTTAACCCAGTGATCAGGCTGAAAGTTGCTCCTGCAAAAAATCCAAAGGGTATTAGCCAGAAAGCCATGAGTCTTGCTTGCTTTTGAGCAACTTCTTTGGGGTCAATTAAGCCAAACTCATCGGCACTTTTATAGCCTTTACCGAGAATTGTACCTTTTATCCCTTCTTTCTCTAAGGCTAAGTAAGCTGCTTCGGCTTGAATACGATCTGCTAATACGGCAATAAGGTAATTCATTTATGTAACAACACTTGTCTTAATTAATATTTGCCCTATTTACCAGGGTATCAGGGGTAAGTAGTAAAAATTTTTGATTTATGAGAATAGCAAAGCCTAAATTCCCGACTTCTACAAGAAGTCGGGGATCTTGAATCTCACGAAAGATTTAGGAATGCTATTCCAAAACTTCATCTAGTGGTTCACAAAAAGAGTTTACACCTTGTTTGAAGATATACATCAAAACTGGTGTTGCTAAAATTTGCGGAAATGTAGATATTGTTTTTATTTGTGCCATCAAGCTTTGGACTGAACCTTGGAGCAAATCTTCGCGAAATTCTTGTTCACAAATCACAGCACGCCACTTTTTCGCCAAAGCATCTAACCACTCTGAATTACCTGTTTCTGGTTCTTGTCCAGCTCGAATAGCTAATGTCATTGCTGCATCTTCCAGATCGCCATCACAATCTTCAATTACGTCCAGTGCTTCCATCACTGTCGGATATTCTGCTAGTTGAGAGCGAAACTGTGCTATTTCTTGCGCTGTGACTTTTGTCATAAAAACGTTTTTCCTAGCCGAGCAATTGACCACTCAGCTTATGTTATTCCAAATTTGACCGAAAAATTTATTCCGTAACCTAGTTGAAATAAATGTATTGATTGTTAGTGGTTAGTAAGGGCGCACAGCCTATTAGCAGCAAAACAAACTCAAGGACACTTGCAAGATCAGTTTTTCTGACTCACACGTGTCCATAGTGTTTACGCTTAATCATTACTCAAAAGTCACTAGTCTTACAGTTGAAAACACTCACTCCTTATGGTTGGGGAAGAGAGTGTACCGCTGGCATTATGACCAATGACTAATCAAAGTAAAACAGCGTCACCAATTTTCTATGTTCTTCTGCTTCTTGACAAGTTTGCAACAGAATACCACTGTCATGAAACGCAAAGCAAATTAACTGCTGGCAACGGGAGACAATCTCCTTATTGCACAGGTAACTAGCCTCTGCGAGAGACAGATGATCATTGCTGGGATTTTCCACCAAATGCATAACTTGTTCTAGTTGCAGGCGGGATTCATAGGGCTGGCGTTCCAAGCTTTGGGGCAGAATCACAGTTAACAATTTGGGATCGCCCCGCATAGCTCCCTTGATCGCAGCTGAATTAGTTCCCGTTGCACCAGAGGTGATGATCTGGTTCCCTGATAAAACCAGGGCAAAAGTCATCATCTCAATGAGATTTTGATGCGTAATCGGGACATGACGTGAACCCAATAAGGCGATTCGTTTAGAACCAGTTTGCTGGATGGTCGCCAGTTCTTGGGCTAATGTATCGACGTTAATAAGGTCTATTGACTGGCTCAAAGACGGACGGAATCAGAATTAAACAACCTAGATATTCTATCAGACTCAGAGGAAACGCAAAGCTGCTTTAAGTTATATGTTGTTTTAGGGGAAGGGGGAGCGGGGAGCGCAAGCAAGGTAGATAATGAATGACAAATGACTAATGACTAGTCCAATTGACCTGTAATCTTAAATCCTGCCCAATAATAGGGATGATGATAAATTTTTGTCTCTGGTGCCATTTGACTAGTTCTGTATAGTTCCGATGCTAGATGGGTTTTGATTCTTAATCCCTCTGAAGGCATTTGTTCTAACAATTGTTCATACCATCGTGTTAGTTCAGAAGCAGTTAATTCTTTCAGCCATAGTATTGTTTCTGCCAAAGCGATCGCAGGTGATTTATTTTGCTTGATTCGTTGATAGAATCCGATGATCACCAAAGTGCTAGCCACAGATTCTACATTCCAGAGATTAGTGACTATATGAGGAATTCCCAAATTTAGCAAACCAGTAGCTAAACCAATATATTCAGTAGTAATAGTTTGGGAACCAACAGAAGTAGTTTCATTATTACATAATGTAAGCAATTTGTAGTTTGCCAATTGATTGATATCAAGTTCTGCAAGAGTGACTTTCGCTTGATTGGCTAATACTAATTCTGATGCATATGGTTGATTATTATTCTCAATTATTTGCCCCATAAAATGAAAGATATTGTAATCCTTGAGTAGGCAATTTTTTACATATTCTTTAGTCGCTCGTGTTTCTGAAATACATTGGAAATTAGCAAATATTTGACTAATTACTTCAGTTTCAAACTTGGTAAATTTTTGTTTTGAGGAACCTGTAGCTTGTTCAACACATAACATCGACTTTTGAACTGTTTTTTCTATAGGGTTTGCTTTCAAAGATAAACCCATTTGTGCGCTTGGCAGGTAAGTGATTGTGAAATGAGATGACACATGTTGTGATTCTTCTTCACCAAGATAATCTAGTTCAAAAAGTGCATGAAGAGGTAATTTGTGCAAGTCACGGTGAGGAATCAAAATTAATTTGTTGATGTCTTCTAGTTCTTGGACAATCGCAGAAATATTAAGTATTTTTTTGAGTTGTAGCAGCTTACGTTCAATGTCTAAGTCCCAAGAATACTTGTTTCTGCTTTGTTCTTCTTCACTGAGACTGAAATATTCTTGGTATTGTTGATACCATTGTTCCATCCAATCTTCAAATGCACTCAAACGTGCGACGGCTTCAGGTACAGGTAAATCATTAATTGAGGCAAAATTGAGTACAGGTGTAAAAATTGGAATTGGTTCAGGCGATTTATATTTAATTACAAAAGTGCGTAATGTACACGGGCTAATATGCCAATAAATTATTGCGGTTTTAGGATTAAGTAATTGGTGAATTTCAGTGTAATTGGGTGAGTTAATTTGCTGAGATAAATCAGAAAGTTGCCAGGTAAAACAAGCATTTTTGCCATATTCGGCAATTTCCCAACCTTGTGCTAATTCTCCAAATAGTATGGCGATATCAACTGCTAATTGTCCTAAACCCGCAAATCTTAAAGCCAGTTGTTTTTTGTCTGCATCGCTGCGAGTAGGTTCATTTAACAGACTTTGCAATAAATAAATACTATGTTGTTGGTATTGGTGTGCTGGTTGTGTTTCTCCCAAAACAACTAGAGTTTTGATGAGATTTTGCAGAGTCTCCAAATGCAACAGAGGAAAGATTTCTTCTGTCAGGGTAATCAGTGCATTTTCGTAAGCAGCAGCAGCTTCTAGCCAATAATGACGGGGTACAGGATGTCTTTTACCCCGATCATAGTGAGCATTACCGATCGCCAGATGTAATCTACCCCAGCCTTCAGGATGAGTATTTGGGTTAACATATCTCAACCCTTCTTGATAACTGGCCAATTTTCCCTCATAGCCACGTTCGTTGAGGGCATGATTATCGGCGGCGATGCTACTATAAACATTTGACTGCCATTCCAGCATAATTGCATTTCCAGCAGCATTACCTCGACCTAGCCAAGCTTCCCAGTAGTCTGGTTGAATTTGTAAAGCGCTATCATAAGAGACTATCGCCTCTTCAAATTGTCCTAAATAAAATTGGGCTAAACCCCGGTTGTACCACGCAAGGTAAAAATCGCTTTGGATTTCTATGGCTTTGTCGTAGGATGAAATCGCTTCTTGGCGACGTCCTAAATTGTCTAAGGCTACACCCCGGTTAAACCAGGTTAAATAAAAATCAGGATTAATCGCTATGGCTTTATCCCAGGAGGCGATCGCTTCTTCCCATTTTTCCAAACTGGCTAAGATGACGCCTCGATCAATCCAAGCTTCATGGAAGTTGGGTTGAATTTGTGTACATCGATCATAGGCTGCGATCGCTTCTTCAATTTTGCCTAATTTTTCCTTGACACCAGCCAACCCATACCAAGCTTGGTACAATTCTGGGTTAATTTGAATGGCTTGATGATAATTGGCGATCGCGTCTTCCCAGTTACCGATGTGAAATAGTGCTACGCCGAGCTTATACCAAGCCATATCATATTCAGGGTAATATTCAAGGGCGTGATTGTAGCAGGCGATCGCGTCGTAATTTTGTCCAGCTTCTGCTAATGCAGTTCCCCGGAAATACCAGCTTTCTGGATCTTGGGGTTGTATTTGTAATGAAGCATCGAAACTAGCAATTGCTTCGTGTAAATTTCCTAGCTTTAACTGTACCAAGCCTCGTGCAGACCAAGCTTCTTGGTAGTCACCTTTCAATTTTAAAGCTTCATCAAATGAGGCGATCGCTTCGGTAAAATTTCCTAACTCACTTAAGGCTGCACCTCTGTTGTACCAGCCTTTGTAAAAATCAGCTTTTATCTGAATTGCTTGATCATAAGAGGCGATCGCTTCGGTAAAATTTCCTAAATAAAATAGTGTTAAACCCCGGTTAAACCAATATTCATAAGCATCGGGATTTAATTCTAAGCTTTTATTATAGTATTTCAACGCTCCTGCCAAGTCACCTATTTTAGCTTGTTGCAGACCTTCGTAAAACCATGCTTCTGCTTGGACACTATTTCCATTTGCTTCATCGCTGAGTGCCTCAATAATCGCATGAGTGTCGCTGGTTTGAATTCCCAATCCCACAGCTAACTGTTGTACTAAATTAGTACTCTGCTCTAACCTCACCAATAAGTCATCCAGTGAAGTGTCTACTATTGGCGGTGCATTTTTCCAAGATTCATCTAGTGCTGTGGCTGCGAGACTTTCTCTGACCCAAGTTTCTTCCTCATAGTCTTGCCAAACAGTATCCTCTTTTACTATATCCAAGGGTGGGACAAAATTAGTTAGTGTTCTGGTTGCTACATGATCTTCCTGATACTCCCACAACAGTTCTCCAAGATTGCGTATCAAATCTATACCTGGAGTTTCCGGAACAAGTGTAGGTATAGTGTTTTCCTCATCTTGATTTGGTAGATTTGAGGTCAATTCTAGTTGTGGTAAGGGAACAGGCGTAGGTACGGGGGCTGGGATTTCCAATTTTTGTGCATCAGTTTGCCAAAATTCTCCGCCTAGATTGCGTGTTAACAGGCGTATACCTATATCATAGGCAAGGTCTCCGATCATGCCAATCCTCAACTCACCTAGTTGCACCATCCTTTCTGCTAGATGATTATTTGGTGCGGGTGAGGTGAGTAATTTCTCGCCAAAATTTAACAGCCACTCTATCCAGCGATCTGTACTGATCCGGTGTTCCATCCGTTGCAGATATTTGATCGCCCAATGCTGTCCTCGCGCCTGATACACGCCTTCGAGCAGTTGGGTAAACAAAAATTCCAGATCCGCGTTTGTCAGTTCTGGTAGCTGCTGTACCACCTGATATCCTGCCATAGCTTTACTACCAGCAGTCTGCTTTCTGCCATAGGGGGACTTCCATAACTTTTTAACCCACTGTAATAGCCACTTGAGCATTTCGGAAACTCTTAGGTGATTTTCATATAGATTTTAGCGATCGATGTTTGAAAAAACTCATCAATTACGTAAAAACCCGTTAGATTTTTCACAGAGAAAAATTGTAAAAATGTAACCAAAATATCTCACTAATTCTACAGTAAGATACTGGTCTAAAATTTATAGCTATTCCCTCAGTGAAGGTCAAGTCCATAGTATACATAATTCTCTGTGAAAATCTGACTTGGGAATAAGGGACAGAGAACGGGGACAAGGGAGACAGAGCCACAAATACATAAAGAAGACTTTATAAACCATTTCGACGAACCCAAAAATCATTTATTTATGAGTTGAATGTCTCTTGCCAAACCAATATGTGCTAGCAATAGGGAAGTATCGTTATACTTGAGACCATAATTAGCCCACTGAAGCTCTAAAGTCCCTGCCCAGAATCGCGCCCGGTCGATTACGTTTCCTAGCATGGGATAATCTTTTTCCATTTGCAAGACAATACTCTCTCCATAATTGCTGAGTTGAACAGCAATATCACAAGCTGGATCGCCAAAACCAGCAACACCAAAGTCAATCACACCACTAATATTTTCTGATACAGGGTCAAACAAAACGTGATAAACTGCCAAATCACCATTGATGAGTACAGGTGTGTAGTTAAAGTCGAGTTCACCCGACACCACAGGCGCAAATAGTTCCTGTATCCAAGTTTTCTGATGGCGCCAAAGATGGGGAAACAGATTTTCTTGAACTTGTTCGTAAAGTTGTAACCAATCTTGGCGCGATCGCACAGTACTAGAGGTAGATACCTCAGCCTGTAGTAAAATTTCTGTCGGGATACTGTGTAACTGGTAGTGAAATGTAGAGAGTTGTGAAATAATACGCGATCGCACAGTATCGCTTAATTTCAATAGGGTGTTGCGAGAAAGCGGTTTACCTGGAATATATGAGTAGCTAACAAAACCTGCTTCCAGATGTTCAAATTGGGGAACAGGTAAATCTACATAGCGTTTGACGACTTCTAATAATTTTGCTTCCTGAACAAGAACCTCCCTCCCCCAATCTTCTCTAGCAAAGCGACAAACAAGCTCGTGATTGACCACTACCACATCATTAACCATCCCATCTTGATTAAAATCCAGATGTTCAAACTCAATATTGGGATATGCAGCACGAATTTTGTCTAGATAGTATACAGGTATTTTCACAGTGGCTCCAACAAAGTTTAGCAACAAAAAACACAATTATTTCGGACTTTTTGCCCGACTGAAGCGAATCCAATAATTTGTCTGTTTCTTTTGTTGCTTTAACGTACCACTTTGATTTAAATTTTATTTCACAAGACTATCGCAAATATAACTAAGACAGCGCAAATAACAAAAGGTTTGTAGTAAGGACTTTAGTCCTTACTTGATGACTAAAGTCCTTACTACGAACTGATTTCAATAATTTTACGTTGCTTAATATAGTTTGATTTTTTCTCACCGACTTACTTAAATATTACAGTCATTCTTGAATATCATTACAAAAATTTACAAAATATAATTTTTTAAAAACTTTGACATTTTCTCTGGGAATATTTTAGTATATATGTACTATTGAATTTCACTAAAAATATCAATCTAGCTATTGAGCGATGATTATGAACTACGTACACAAGATGTTTAAGATAAATCTTACAAGCTCTTGCTTTCTACTACAGTATTTGAACTGCGCCCACCAGGAGCGCAATAGTTTATCCATGTTCTGTAGTTGATTGATTAGCAGCATGAAATTGATCAATCAAAGCTTGGATAATCATTTGGGGATCTTCAGTCTCAATTCCCAATTGTTGAGCAATCATCAGACGTAAATTCTCATCCTGCTGCATCAGAATCAGCAATTCATCCAGGGTTACAGTTTGAAATTCTCCTTCAGGGAGATTTTGTACTTCATCTGTTACTTGGAAAATTTGCTCGGTTGGGAAATTTTCTACACCACTATCTGTTGCTGAGGTAGAGGTTCCAATTTGGGCGTCTGGGCCTTCATATTCCCATACCGGTTCTCCTTGATTACGTTCCAATAATTGCATCCCTATATTATGGGCAAAATCTCCCACTTCTCCAACTTCTAATTCGCCTAATTGCACCATCCGAGCGGCTAATTCAGTATTAGGAGTGGGTGATGCTAACAGTTTTTCACCAAAGCGATGCAACCACTCTATCCAACGTTCTGTTGAGACGCGATGCTCAATATTATGTAGCCACTTCAATGCCCAGTGTTGTCCTCTGGCTTGATGTACTCCTTCTAACAGTTCTGTGAACAGAAATTCTAAATCTGTATCGCTTAGGGTTGGAGGTGGTTCTTTTTGATAATCACCTCCAAATGCTGCTGGAGCCTTTTGGTTGCCCAATAAGCGTTGAAAAAACCTTTTTAACCATTGAATGAGCCGTTTGAGCATCTCCGGCACCCCCTGAGTTTTGTTTACCCTAAGATTGTAGCGATGTCTACGACCAGTCGCTACGCATTTGGATGGGGATTGGGCATTGGGCATTGGTTATTCTCCCTTGTCCCCTTTCTTTCCCCGTTCCCCTTTCCCCGATCCCCGTTCCCCATTCCCCTCTTTAGCTAAAATGATTGAATCCCAAACTCGACTGGGTGCGACTCCCAAAACAGAAAAGGCATTGCCATCCATGTTTTACGAACCTCTGCACCATAAGTATCGCCCAAAGAGTTTTGCTGAACTGGTAGGGCAAGAAGCGATCGCTACCACTCTCACTAATGCTATTTGTGCGTCCAAAATTGCACCAGCCTATTTATTTACAGGGCCAAGAGGTACAGGTAAAACTTCCAGCGCCCGCATTTTAGCTAAATCACTCAATTGTCTTAAAAGTGATAAACCCACAGCTGAACCCTGTGGTGTGTGTGATGTTTGTCAGGGAATCACCAAGGGTTATTCTTTAGATGTAATTGAAATAGACGCTGCCAGCAACACAGGCGTAGACAACATCAGAGAGATGATCGAAAGGGCGCAATTTGCCCCTGTTCAATGTCGTTACAAAGTGTATGTGGTCGATGAGTGTCTGACAGGAGATTCTTTGGTATTGACTGATAAAGGATTGATCAGAATTGATAATCCCAAAATTAAAGGTAAAAAAGTACTCAGTTATAACGACTCTACAGGACAATGGGAGTATAAAAAAGTTATTCGCTGGCTAGATCGAGGCGAACGTCAAACCTTAGTTATTAAGACAACTAGCTGCGAAATCAGATGTACTAGCAATCATTTAATTAGGACAGATAGGGGATGGATAGCAGCAAAAGACGTAAAAGAAGGAATGAGGATACTGTCCCCTGCGAATGCGGATGTGGTACTCCCATTTACAAATATGGGACAGATGGAGGTGTCCGGCGATTTGTTCGTGGACACCAATTTAAAGGTAATACCTACGGGCAAAAAACATATAATCTCAAATCCATCCTGCAACAAGCTGAATTACTCCGACCTATGTGCGCTTGTGGGTGTGGAGAACAGCTTGATATTCCAGCCTTTTTACAGAAAAAAGGTAAAGGAATTAGTAGCATTCAATCTCATTGGCAAAGACATCCATACAAAAAAGGACACGGTATTTGGGAACTTAGAACAAAAAAATTCCTCACTGATGCGGAAGTTTTATCAACAGAAACACTGGGACTTATCTACGGAACACTACTCGGAGATTGCTCCATCTGTTACCCAAATCAATACAGTAGATTCCCCAGGTTGGCTTGGACACACGCAGAAAGCCAGCAAAAATGGCTGGAATACAAGGTCTGTTGTCTTAAAGAACTGCAACCAAAATTACGACTATCACCTAACAGGGGATACGGTAAAACATCAGTTACATGTAACACATCCTGCCATCCCCAACTTAAAGATGTTTTTGATATCGTCAAGCCAAATGGGGATAAAAAACTCGTCTCTATGGCTTGGCTCAATCAGGTCACTTCAGAAGGACTTGCTTGGTGGTACATGGATGACGGATCTCTCAGTCTCACTCCACAAGGAAGTCCACAAATCCAATTTCATACGGAAGGATACTCCCCAGAAGAAAATCAAATTATTGCCAGTTGGCTCACAACTTCCGGTTATCCAGCAGCAGCAAGATTTTACACCAGGCGTAACACTGGCAAAACATACTGGTACATATGGATGGGCGCAGATGCCA
Organism: Pelatocladus sp. BLCC-F211; assembly: GCF_041928655.1. NCBI lineage: Bacteria > Bacillati > Cyanobacteriota > Cyanophyceae > Nostocales > Hapalosiphonaceae > Pelatocladus > Pelatocladus sp. BLCC-F211. The sequence goes on from NZ_JBHFLM010000190.1 coordinate 23,782, forward strand.
GTAGAAAATGGTTGGCAGACCTCAAACAGTATTCCATCCCTTCAATGGACTACAAGTTTGGCAACGGTCGAATCTGTCAACCTCGCTGGGGTTGAACGAGTTTATGATATTGAAGTAGCAGACAATCACAACTTTGTTGCTAATGGACTACTGGTGCATAATTGTCATATGCTCAGTACCGCGGCGTTTAATGCACTACTTAAGACTCTCGAAGAACCACCTAAGCATGTAGTCTTTGTCCTCGCAACAACAGACCCGCAAAGAGTACTACCCACAATTATTTCCCGATGTCAACGATTTGACTTTCGTCGGATACCCCTAGAAGCAATGGTGCAGCATTTAAGTACTATTGCTACCAACGAAAATATAAATATTAATTTGGAAGCGATTACACTTGTAGCTCAAATTGCTCAGGGAGGATTGCGGGATGCTGAAAGCTTGCTCGATCAACTAAGTTTATTATCAGGGGAAGTGACACCGGATCGAGTTTGGGATTTGGTAGGATCAGTAAGTGAAAAAGATTTACTCACACTTTTGAGTGCGATCGCCAAAGACAACCCTGAAGCAGTTCTAGATTGTACTCGTCAAATTCTAGATCGTGGTCGAGAACCTCTGATTATTCTCCAAAATCTGGCTGCTTTTTATCGCGATTTACTCATAGCTAAAACAGCACCCAACCGTCAAAACTTGGTTGCTTGTACTCCCCAAACTTGGCAAGCACTTGTTAATTCTGCTCAAAATTTAGATATCAGCACAATATTACAAGGACAACAACACCTGAGAACTGCCGAGGTGCAACTAAAAAACACCACCCAACCGCGCTTGTGGTTAGAAGTCACATTACTGGGATTGCTACCTTCAGCAACTATTATTAACACTCAGCCAGCAACAACAAGACCTGTAGCACCCGCAGTCTCACCATTACCAACTCCTTCTATCATCCCACCTTCCCCAGTTTCTAACGGCAAGGTGACACAGACAAACAGTAACACAGCCAATAAACAAGATACGACAACTCCTCAAACTCCCCCCACCTCCCCCACTCCCCACACTCCCCCCACCTCCCACACTCCAAATACTTCCCCATCTTCCACTGAAGAATCATTGGAAGCAACTTGGCAAAAAATAGTCGAATCCTTGCCAATACCTGCCAAAGCACTCTTGAATCAGCACGGACGCTTATTAAGTATTGGCGATGGTGTTGCTGTTGTAGGTGTACCACCAAAGCTAATCAAACTTGCTCAAGGTAAATTAGCTGATGTAGAAGCCGCTTTTGTCAAAGTTTTTCAGCAAAAATATAAGGTGAGCTTGGTTGCAAATCAGGCAAAACCCTCAACTAGCAATGAAAAAAAAGATTTTCCTCAAAATAATACTCCTCAACCTCATCAGCCCTCTCCACCTAGTTACAACCAACAACCACAACCACCTGTAACTGAAAATCATCAACCAACAAAACCACTAATCACAAAAACAGAATCGGTAACAAATACTACTCATGCGGCGTCAACTTTCTCCACACCACAACCTCAGATGTCACCACCTAATTGGGAAAGTGATGAAGGAGCGATCGCAGCCCAACGTCTGGCACAATTTTTTGATGGGGAAATTATTCGCTTTGCAGATGATGTAGTAGAAGTTACCGACTCTAAAGCTACCTCTGATTGGGAAAACGAAGCAGAAGCAGATGATGAGTTTTAAAAAGTGAAGGTAGTACGGAGTACACCAACAGTTGTTGTGTCGTTTCTGCTGTCACCTTCGGGGTTAAATAGCACAAATGCCCCAGGAGTAATGCTAATATTATCACTCACTTTCAAGCGATAATACGCTTCTAAATGGTAAGGAGTAGCCCGATCAACACCTGTAGAGGCAAGTTCAGCATCCCCATCAGCAGAAGTCCGATACAGTGGCTGTCCAAACAAAATACCTGCGTTATTTCCCTGGTGGAATAAATCATTGAAGTGAAGCCCTACCATCCAACTAGTGAAGGTACTAGAAGCATCGACATCACGGGCAGAATCATCTACAAATATTGCTGCACCATAACCAGATAAAGCAATTTTTGGGGAAAATCGCCAAGTTACTGTGCCACCAAAAGAATTAAGTTTGACGGGTGTTCCTAGTGAAACACCAGCCAAAGCCCCAATGTCACTACTAGTTAATCCTGTACCCAAGATATTGATTTCGTGATAACTATTGGCATAGTTAAGACCAATATCTATAGAACTAGTTGGTCTAAAGGTTAGTTGTGTGGCGATGACGCTACTACCACCAAAAAAACCAGATCCTAAAGGTGTTCCAGAAACTCCTGGTAGGATATCTGGAGCATTTTGAGGAATATTAGCATTGACGCTGCCATATAAAGCTCTTAAGTCCAACTGGTTAGAAATATTAAAAATAAATCCTACAGCTGAGGCCAAACCAGAACCAGAAGTACCACCGGAAACACGTACTACAGGGTTCAAGTTGCCAAAGCGAGAAATCGACTCTTGTCCTTCACCATAGAAAGGTGTAATCGCAGGAAAAGCATCTGAAACTTCCGCCGCAGTTCCAGCAAACAAAGTTAATTTATCAGCAACCGGAAAGATATAAAGCAATTTGTAAAGCTCAACATCATTAGCACCGACATCCGATAAAGTTTTAACGTCAATACCAGGAAACTGAGGTTCAAAACTAGTACGGGCGCTACTAGCGCTAAGTAGGGGCGAAGCTAATCCCAAAGATTCTTGCAAACTACCACGACCATCCAAACCGCCCAAAAAGTTATAAGATTGCAAACCAGTAATTAATAAGTCTTTACCTGTAAAGCTGGTGTTGAGATTCAAGCGCACTCTATTTGTCAGGATGATATTAGGGTCATCCGTACCTGGAGAACCTCCTGTAGCACCAATCGCTGCAACAATTACCTCACCATTGAGTTTGGTAGTTGTGGAAAACTGATTTGCTTCTAGTTCTGCTGTGTGAGCTTCTAGTGTATCTACTCGGCCCCGTAGTGCCGCCAATTCCGCAGCAAATTCTTCTTGCAATCTCTGTAAAGTGCCTAAGTCTTCTTTTGTTACCAAATTAGTAGTTGCGGTAGCAATTATTTCACTGACTCGATCAAGACAAGCATTTAAGCCAGCAGCAAATTCGTAGCGAGTCATGGGACGATTACCCCGATAGGTACTATTGGGATACCCGGCAATACAACCGTAACGCTCAACCAAAGATTGTAATGCTTGGAAAGCCCAGTCTGTTGGTTGGACATCAGACAATTGTGATACGGATGTGACTTGGGCGATTTTGTTTGATATCTGAGATGAATTTGCAGATGTTGGATAAATTTGTAATGAAGAATTAGGAGCAGAATTTAATTCTATGTTTCTGTTCTCTTGCTTCTGGCTTAAAACCGATGAATCTTGTTTATTATTACCTATAACTGGTTGATTCTTCAGTTTATGAGGTAAGACACCACCATTATTTGTTATTATTTCATGCCTGTTCTCTTTCTTAGCAATTACTAATTTTTCAGAAGATTTTTCTACTAGCTTGCTATCTAAAACCTCAGACTTAGTTAGGGCTTGCACTGGTAACAATCCCAAAAGTAAGTACAATAAACCCGCTCCACCACAAGAGGCTAGCAGATATCTCGTCATGATAACTCCTCACAGATATACAGAAGATATGGGAAATTTGACTACGATATTTAACACCAATAGACAAGTAGATGTAAAGCGTTATTTTGCAAATAAAACTTGCCTGCTTTACATGATTTAACTCAGGAAATTATTTCACTGAATTTACTGTGCTACTGTGTAGATATTTATCGTATCGCAAGTATTAAATTCTAGTAAATACTATTTTTATTATAAGTTAACACTAGGAATTATTTATAATTTTGATGATTACCATATAACAATCAAAGGTTCGTAGTAAGGACTAAAGTCCTTACTACGAACTTATTTTAATAATTTTACGTTATACCAATTCTATATGAAGACGCATACAAAGACCCCTCCCCGGCTTCGCCACCCCTCCCCGCAAGCGGGGAGGGGTTGGGGGAGGGGTAAAATTCTATGCAGCTTCACGAAGAATTGGTATTACTTAACATGGTTTAGTTTATTCTCATCGATTTACTTATAGCTATAATCTTGATATAATTTACAAATTTTATATAGGAAAATTCTAATTAGGTAGTTTTTCAAAAATCAAATATTAGTCCTAATAATAGCCTTGATTTTTTATTATTAAACAATCTTTATCATCCAATTAAATTATATTATATTTTTAAGTAACTAATGCATCTGTATGCTATATTTTTACATTATTTTGAACACTTGGAGCAGTTATCTGAACTAGCTGACCCAAAAGTTTGTCTAATCTTTCAGTGATTTTTTGAGCTAATTAGCTAAAACAAATGAACCCAGAAATATTAGCAAGGTTGCGGAGCTTGTGTCGAGATGAAGCGGCATTTGAGGATGCCAAGCAGATCCTAGCAGGCGAAGTCCAACACTTAGAGCAGGAAATCAATCAAGCATATTTCCGGGTTGAGCAGCAGAAAGCATTGTTCCGTGTGATTACCCGCCTGCGGGAACATATTGATTTGGAAACGATTTTTAAAGCCACAGCTACTGAGGTTCGCCAACTCTTGCAAGCAGACCGAGTGGGGATGTTTCGTTTCTACCCAGACTCAGGCTGGGATGATGGGGAATTTGTTTCTGAAGATGTAGATCCTGCTTTTGGGTCAGCTATGGCGCAAAAAATTCACGACCACTGCTTTGGGGAGCAGTTTGCCATCCATTATCAGCAGGGCCGGGTTCAGGCGGTTGCAGATATCTATAGTTATGGGTTGAGTGAGTGTCACATTCAAATCCTCTCCCAATTTCAAATCCGAGCTAACCTAGTGGTGCCGCTTCTACAAGGTCAAAAGCTCTGGGGATTGCTCTGTATTCACCAATGTCGCGCTCCTAGAGAGTGGCAAACAACAGAAATCGAGTTTGTTAGCCAGATTGCTAACCACCTCGGTGTAGCTCTCAAACACGCAGAACTCTTGGCTGATCTACGGGCAGAAGTACTGGAGCGCCTACAGGCACAGCAGGCAGTTCAATCCTTAAACCAAGGGCTACAACGAGCAATCATTGAACTACAGGCAGTAAACAAAGAACTGGAAGCCTTTTGCTACTCTGTTTCCCATGATCTGCGCGCTCCTTTACGGGGTATTGACGGCTTCAGTCAAGCTTTGCTGGAAGACTACTTTGACGTGCTGGACGCAACCGGACAGGACTACCTGCGACGAATTCGTTTAGCGACTCACCGGATGGGGCAATTGATCGATGATCTCCTCAACTTATCTAGGGTGACGCGCAGCGATATGCACTTGGAAACTGCGGATCTGAGCCTGTTAGCTAGTAATATTTGTACTGAGTTACAGCAGAGTCAGCCAGAGCGACAGGTAGAGTTTGTCATTCAAACAGGGTTGTTAGCCGAAGGGGATAGCCGTCTGCTACGAGTTTTGTTGGTGAACTTACTGAGCAATGCTTGGAAATTTAGCTCCAAGCACCCCCAAGCAAAGATTGAGTTTGGAGCGATCAATAGTGAAAGTGGCATCCCAGTCTACTTTGTGCGAGATGATGGTGCAGGCTTTGATATGGCTTACGCCAACAAATTATTCGGACCGTTTCAGCGTTTGCATGGTATGAATGAATTTCCGGGTAATGGAATCGGACTCGCCACTGTGCAACGAATTGTGCATCGGCATGGCGGTCGGGTGTGGGCAGAAGGGGCCGTGGAACAAGGGGCTACCTTTTACTTTACACTAATATTAGATAAGGCAGGGGATGAGGGTGAGCAACAAAACTATTCTACTGGTGGAAGATAATCCTGATGATGAAGCTTTGGCTATTCGAGCTCTCAAGCGAAATCACATCAGTAATGAGATTGTAGTGGCTCATGACGGTGTTGAAGCCCTAGATTATCTGTTTGGAACTGGAGTTTATACTGGACGGGATATTAGCGTCCAACCTACAGTGGTTTTGTTGGATCTCAAGCTGCCTCGCATTGATGGCATTGAAGTACTGCGCCGCTTGCGATCAGATAATCGCACCAAACTTTTGCCTGTGGTGGTTCTGACTACCTCCAGCGAAGAACAAGATATGCTCAATAGTTACAGCTTGGGGTGTAATAGTTACATCCGCAAACCTGTAAATTTTGTCGAATTTACGGAAGCAGTACGACAACTGGGGATGTACTGGTTACTGTTGAACGAAGCACCACCGATTTAACGAGGTAGTGAAGATGAACTCTCACCTGCGTGTTCTGATTCTTGAAGATTCGGAAGATGATACTCTCCTAACTCTGCGGGAGTTACGTCGGGGTGGCTACACCGTAGACTATGTGCGGGTGGATACCTCAAGTGCCATGCAGGAAGTTCTAGAGCAACAGACTTGGGACATCGTGATTGCAGATTACAATATGCCTGCTTTTACTGCCCCAGAAGCGCTGAAATTTCTTCAAAGTCGGAAGTTAGATTTACCGTTTATTATTGTTTCCGGTACGATTGGTGAGGATATTGCTGTTGCTGCGATGAAAGCCGGAGCTCACGACTACCTGATCAAAGGTAATCTTACTCGCCTAGTACCCGCAGTGGAACGGGAGTTGCGGGAAGCACAGGAACGCTATAAACAGCAGATCACAGAACAGGCTCTACAGGAAAGCGAAGAACGGTTTCGCCAATTGGCAGAGAATATAACTGAGATGGTCTTTTGGATGGCAGACCCCAAAGAACGTCAGTTACTCTACGTCAGCCCTGCCTACGAAACCATCTGGGGACGTACTTGTGAGAGCTTGGATGCCAACTTTATGATCTGGCTAGAGGCAATTCATCCCCAAGATCGGCAACGCATTCAGAACGTCTTTTTTGAGCAGTCACTAGCGGGCAACTATGACGAGGAGTATCGCATTATCCGTCCCGATGGGTCGTTGCGATGGATACGCGATCGCGGTTTCCCCATTAGAGATAAATTTGGCGAACCTCACCGAGTTGTGGGAATTGCGGAGGACATTACCGCTCGTAAGCTGGCAGAACAACAGATCCGCGAACAAGCTGCTTTGTTGGATGTCGCCACCGACGCGATTTTTGTTCAAGATTTGGAGCAGCGTCTCTTATTTTGGAATAAAGGTGCTGAACACCTGTACGGATGGGAAGCAGCAGAAATTTTGGGCAAGAAAGCCGTTGAAGTTTTGTATCAAAATAGCACAAATTTGGCGCAATTTGAAGCAATACAAACAATACTGACTCAAGAGGGTAAATGGCAAGGTGAGTTGCAGCAAGTCACCAAGGATGGAAAGAACATCATCGTCGAAAGTCGCTGGACACTTGTGCGCGATGAAGCAGGTAATCCCAAATCCATTCTGACTGTCAGTACTGATATTACCGAAAAAAAACAACTCCAAGTGCAGTTTCTCCGCGCCCAACGCCTTGAAAGTATTGGTACTCTCGCCAGTGGTATTGCCCACGATCTCAACAATATCCTTACTCCCATTTTGGCAGTTGCTCAACTGCTGCCCATCAAATTCCCCTACTTGGATGAAAAAAGTCGGCAACTGTTGGAAATCTTGGAAAACAGTGCCAAACGAGGTGCTGATTTGGTCAAGCAAATTCTTTCGTTTAGTCGTCGAGGAATTGAAGGGACTCGCACCATCGTCCAAGCTAGGCATTTGCTTGCGGATGTCGCACAGATCGCGCAAAAAACTTTCCCAAAGTCTATTGAAACCCAAACTGATTTAGCACACAATCTTTGGACGATTTTTGCAGATGCAACTCAACTCCATCAGGTGCTAATGAACCTCACAGTCAATGCTCGTGATGCCATGCCCAATGGCGGTATCCTGAGTATTAGTGCGGAAAACCTTTGGGTTGATGAAAGTTATGCTCGGATGCATGTGGATGCTCAGGTAGGCTCCTACATTGTGATTACTATTGCTGATACCGGAACAGGGATTGCACCAGAAATTATAGACCGCATTTTTGACCCTTTTTTTACCACAAAAGAGTTAGGGAAGGGAACTGGTCTAGGGCTTTGCACTGCCATGAGCATTATTAAAAATCATAACGGTTTTGTGAATGTTTATAGCGAGGTGGGAAAAGGCACCACCTTTAAGGTATATCTGCCGAGTAACCAAGCCACTGAACCCCAAACACCAGTTGATGCAGAACTACCAAAGGGCAATGGCGAATTGATTTTGATAGTAGATGACGAAATCACAATCTGCAAGATTACTAAAACGATGCTGGAAACTCATAACTATAGGGTTTTAAGCGCCAGCGATGGAATCGGTGGACTTGCACTCTATTCTGAGTACAAGGACGACATTAGTGTGGTATTGATAGACTTGATGATGCCAGAGATGGATGGTTCTACTACGATTCTCACCTTACAACGCATTAATCCCCAGGTGCAAATCATTGCCATGAGTGGACTAATACCCAGTTGGACTAATCTTCACAACAGAAGTCTGAATATCCAAGAATTCTTGCCTAAACCTTTCACAAACCAGGCCTTACTGAGCGCTTTACAGAAGGTACTACACCAATCGTAGACAATGCTAGACAACAAGGTAGCGATCGCACTTTTTACCCTATAACAAATTGCTCAAGAAAGTCATAGCAGTCTTGAGCTTTGGGCAGATTCAAAATCAACTAGAAAAATGAACCAGGAAGACCCGCGCTCTACACTAAGCGTGAGCGCTGGGTAGTTCACTTATTTCCTGTATGTACAGTTTTCACCCATTTCAAACGCTTAGGACGCACAGACATGCGAGCGGTGGTGCTACTGATGACTATTAGCCAGTGAAGCATATAGAAAGTACCACGCAAAGTCTGAAGCAGCAGCACAAAATAACTAGATAAATTCAGCCCTTTTTGTTTTCTGATCCTTACCAGACCAGCAAACATACCTGCCATAGACATTGTAATGGTCAAGCCCGTCATGGGGCTGAGTATTGGTGGACGATGCCGAGCGATCGCCATCAATAAATCTGGTACTGCTGCTGAGGGCAAAATATACTGACTGAGCAGGAAAACCAGCATATCCCAAGTTTTGCGGCTACCCATGCGGTTTTTGAGAATTAAATCCCAATAATCCAGATAGCGTTGATAACCACCTTCTGCCCAACGGTTACGCTGATGCCAAAGAGCGATCGCATTCGTTACACCTTCTTCTTCAACTGCGGTGTTGAAGACATTTTCTATATCCCAGTTATCTAGGTGGAGGCGGAATGTTAGATCCAAATCATCGGTGATTGTCTCTTCATTCCAGCCACCGCAACGTTTCAATGCTTCTCGCCGGACAAATTGACCGTTACCCCGTAGTTCGCCAAAACCACCAATGACAGTCCGTCCCTCTTGTAAATAGGCATCTATTGCCATTTCTGCCATTTGTCCCTTTGTCCAAAAGTTTTCTTTGGCGTTGGCGATCGCTTTTCGCACTTGCACCGCCCCCACTTTTTGACGTTCAAACAAAGGTACAACTTGTAGCAGGATGTCTGGTGAGACTTGAGCATCAGCATCAAACACCGCCAAAATCTCACCTTTAGTGAGTGGCAAAACCTGATTCAAGGCTCCAGATTTGCCACCACCAGATCCTGGCGATCGTTGCAGAATTTTTAATTGCTCGTATTCGTGAGCAAGTTCTGCTAAAAACTGCGGCGTCCTATCGCTGCTATTATCATCAATAATCCAAACTTCGTACTTTCCTTCTGGATATTCCAGATTGCAAAGGTTTTTCACGAGTTTGCCAATTACAGCTTCCTCGTTTTTCGCAGCTACTAACACCGAAACATAAGGATAATCACCCTCTATTCCTTCATGACTATGGCGCGGTCTAGCAAACACCAGCACAAATACATGAAGCCCGATGATAGTAGTCAGTCCTAGTACGAACAAATAACCCCAGGAAACAAGATGCAAAGCGATCGTGCCACTCCAGACCATTGTCAGAACTAGAGCAGCTTTGCGTCTGCGACCTTGAAACCGGGATGGAAGAGACACACAAGGCGATGTCTCTTCTTCTAACTCCTCTTCCATTGATAAATCAGAAAGTAAAGAGTCGAGCGGATCAAGCTCTTTGTAAGAATCGTTTTCGGGCCAGGAATTCGCTGGCATAGGTCACTTGATTCAACCACCAATATTTGTCAACACCCATAAAGAAGCTGGGTATCAGGTAACACCAAACTGTACAACCTTCACACACTTTTAACTTACCTTGAGATTGGCGGTAACTTTCTACCTCCTCTGATTCACGATAAAGTTCGTAAAGCCGTCCTTGGATGGGAACTCCAGTTTGGGCAAAGTGGTAACAAGGTAGCAACAGTTCGTCATTAGGAGAAATTGCAATGACTGCATCTACCGCCTTACAGCGAGGATTTTTAGTGTCATTGCCTCCAGCTTCAATAAAAGCCAATGCAGCCCTATTGTACCCGACATTCTTGTATTTCTTGGCAGTAGCTTCGATTGCTGCCACCATTTGAGGAGTAGGATTTTTATTTGAGTTGTAGTGTTCATGGGCTGTGAAAGCAGGATTCAGCCAGACGCGCACACCCAAATTTTTACCCAGTTCACCCACTTCATCTATACGTTCGTAGTTTTGGGCAGTAACGGTATGATTGAGGACTGGGAATTCTCCCAAAGACTTAGCAATTTTTACCGACTCGACCAAATTGTCAAAAATCTTCACTCCACGTGAGTGATCGTGAGTTTCTGCATCCCCCCCATCCAAAGAGAAATTCAAAAAGTCCACTAACCCCTGAATTTCTTTTGCTTTCTGCGGATACAAAATTGTATTTGTGGTTATGCTGGTATAAAAGCCTTGGCGTTTTGCCTCAGTATAAATCTGACCCACATCTTGCCGCAGCAACGGTTCACCACCTGTAAAGTCCACATATTTGACTCCCAGACGGCGTAAATCATTCAAATTATGCTTAATTGTCTCAAAATCAGCTTCTTTCCCAGGTTCTAATGCCCAAATGTTACAAAAGTGACATCTAGCATTACAGCGATAAGTCAAGTAATAGTTTGCAACTAGTGGAGCCATAAAATCTTATAGTGTTCAACCACTAAAGTTTTCCTTAAGACATCTTTAAACGTAGTTTACACACAGTCAACAATTATTTAGTTATTTGTCATTGGGGATCGGGGAAAGGGGAAAGGGGAAAGGGAAGAGACTTGTGAAATAATTCTCCCCCCACTTTCCCTTGTCTCCCTACTCCCCCTCGTCTCCTTTCCCCAATCCCCAAATCAACTGTGTATCAAAATACTTTTTTGGGAATACTATGTGAAATCACTAATATGCTTGTTTATCAAGCAACAGAAGGAATACTTAGTATGTCTTTTGAGCAACTTCAACCTGCTACGCCGCAACAGGCTAATGTCTACTTGCCATACATTCAAAGCAGCAAGCGTAATTTTTTACCATACGCCATCAGTCTCTATCACAAAGGTATTTTAGAAGGACAGCGCAAAATAGAAGGGAGTGAGAATATTCCTTTTGTAGCGACTTGGAATACTGCTACCTTACCCTCAGACCTGACCCGTTGTCGAGTCCAGTTTGAAGGCAACGCAGACCTCAGCTATGAAGTGATGATGGCTAGCTTCGAGTTTATAAATTTTTTAATTGAAATGATGGAATATTACAAACGCTATCGCCTCACTGATTTTTCTCAAGCTTTTTACCGTAAACTCTTACGAATAGACGAATAATATTGGTCATTGGTCATTAGTCATTGGGCATAATTAAGAAATTTTTGACTTTTGACTTTTGACTTTTGACTTTTGACTTGTTTTGTCTTCTCTTGCGACAACGCGATCGCATTGGTTAGTCCTAAAATGGGGAAACACCAAGCAAAGGTTGTGCCGACTTTTGAATTTAGGAGTGCATGTGTGCCGAAATCTGCTAAACATTTGCTAATTGGTTCGACTGAGGCTTACTGTGGCAAATCTGCAACTGTTATAGGTTTGTCTCATCTGCTACAGCAAAAAGGATTAGATATTGCCTATGGCAAACCAATAGGCACCTGTTTGAGTGAATCTGCTGGTAGCATGGTTGAGGATGATGTCCAATTTATTGCGGCTAGCCTCAATCTTCCTGAAAACCGCATCGTACCATCCGTATTGGCTTTAAATGAAGCCACAATTCAAAAACGTCTGCGCGGGGAAGACAAAACCGATTATCGTCAATCTTTAGCACAACAATATCTACCAATCTCGGTTGGTCATTTGGTGTTGCTAGAAGGGCCAGGTAATCTGGAAGAAGGCAGTTTGTTTAACTTGTCTTTACCACAAGTGGCTGAAATTATTGATGCTGCTGTGGTGTTAGTCAGCCGCTATCAATCGCTGCTTTCGGTTGAGTCTTTAGTGTCTGCTAAAAAGCGATTAGGAAAACGCCTAATTGGTGTCGTGATTAACGATGTTCCTGCACAACAAATACCAGCGCTGGATAGTACTATCCGTCCATTTTTGGAACAGCAGGATATAGCTGTGTTAGGAATTTTGCCAAAAAGTGACTTGTTACGTAGTGTCAGTGTCCGCGAACTCGTACATCAATTGAATGCGGAAGTTCTTTGTCGCAGCGATCGCTTAGATTTAATGGTGGAAAGTTTAGCGATTGGGGCTATGAATGTAAACGCCGCCGTGAAGTATTTTCGCAAACGTCGAAATATGGCGGTTGTCACAGGAGGCGATCGCGTTGAAATTCAGCAAGCAGCATTGGAAACTTCCACCCAATGTCTGATTCTAACTGGACAACTACCACCACCTCATTTTATTCTCACCCGCGCCGAAGAACTAGAAATCCCCATTTTATCAGTAGATTTGGATACTCTGACTACTGTGGAAATTATTGATCGGACTTTTGGTCAAGTACGCGTTCACGAACCGATTAAAGTTCACTGTATTCGTAATCTTATGGCTGAACATTTTGATATTACTCGTTTGCTCAGTCTCCTAGATTTAAGTCCAGCAGCAGCCTTGCCATAAACTATACTGTTTTTCTGGAAGATATAGCATTCCTAAATCATTCGTGAGACACAAGATCCCCGATTTCTTTAAGAAGTCGGGGATCTGCGCTTTGCAATGATCACAAATCATATAGGATTGCTATATCTGTGTGCATCGGTGTTTGATTTCCAAAAAATATCTTTATCGTAATTTTTATTTATCTCAGGCGTGAATAATGAATTATTTAGAAACCCTAAGTGAGGAGAATTTTACTCACGCATTAAATGTACTTGCAGCAAATGATCATGACTTAGCTGACATTCTCAATACTTTTGGTTTACCGCCACTTTGGTTACGAGAACCAGGTTTTGCAACTCTGATTCAAATCATTCTCGAACAACAAGTTTCTCTCGCTTCCGCAAAAGCAGTTTTTGAAAGATTGCAAGCAAAAATCTCACCAATTACTCCCGAAAAGTTTTTTCAACTTGATCATACAGAATTAAAAACAATTGGTTTTAGTCGCCAAAAAGCTATTTATGGAAGTTTATTAGCAGAATCAATTATTGCTGGACAAGTTGATTTAGATATTCTCAACACCATGAGTGATGAAGATGTTCGTAGTGTCCTCAAACAACTTAAAGGAATTGGAGATTGGACAGTAGACATATATTTATTAATGGCGTTGCGGCGACCAGATGCTTTACCAAAGGGAGATTTAGGGTTAATACTAGCAATCCAAAAAGTGAAGAAATTAGCACAACGACCCACACCAAAGGAAATCGAAATTATTGCTGAGAATTGGCGTCCTTGGAGAGCAGTAGCGACGCGGTTGTTGTGGCATTATTATTTGAGTGAGCGATCGCCACAACCAAGAAAAAATTCTACAGGTTCATCGTCTTAAATTGGTCATCTGATTTTGGATTTTGGATTGTGGATTTTGGATTGATGTGTATATTACCTGTATTCTTTGCCAATGGCTAATACCTTAATCAAGGAGCGGGGTAAATACATCTCTTCCAAAGTTTTGACAGATTGGACAACAAGTTTACAGAAGTATGGCACAAGCTAAAAAATTAAATGTGGTTGAACTAAGTGCTTTAGGAAAAGAGTGATGATTTTAATTGCAAAGTTTGACCGCAAGATTCAGATAGATTCAACTTGTTTGCTTTGCTTATGATTGGGAGCGTGGGTGAGTTATACCAATTCTCCATTTGAAATTGCAATAAATCCATGAGTGAAGCAGACTTTTGGCAAGCTGTATTAAACAGAGATATTTGCTTTGACGGTGTATTTGTGTATGCAGTGCGCTCTACTGGTATATATTGTCGTCCCTCTTGTCCAGCACGCAAGCCACGAAGAGAGCAAGTTGTTTTCTTTGCTTCGTCGCAAATAGCTGAAGATGAGGGTTTTCGTCCGTGTCGGCGCTGTGAACCGCAAAAACCAATAGACCCGCAAACAGAAATAGTGCGGCGTGTGTGCGCTATTATCGAAGCCGAACCGACAGAGTCACTAACTTTAGCAACACTCAGCGCCCAGGTTAATGTTAGCCCTTTTCACTTGCAGCGAATGTTTAAGCGAGTCATGGGTGTGACACCTAAGCAGTATATACAAGCACAACGAATGCAAATTTTAAAAACAGAACTTAAAACTACAAGCAGTGTCACTGATAGCATTTACAATGCAGGCTATGGCTCAAGTAGTCGTCTTTATGAGTGTGCAAAAACACAATTTGGTATGACTCCTGCTACGTACAAACGCGGCGGCGATGGTATGGTAATCAACTACATGATTGTAGATTCTGCTTTGGGCTACTTGCTAGTAGCTGCTACTGAATATGGAATTTGCATGGTGAGTCTGGGTGATTCTGATACAGGATTAGAAACTGCTTTGCTCAAAGAATTTCCGGCGGCTAAGATTTACCGATGTGAGCTAAATGAAGATAAGTTGAGTCAGTGGGCGATGTCTGACGACAAGAAGCAAAGCTTCTACGCACTTCTACAATACCTCAATGGCGAACAACCGAGTTCCCATCTCTCAGAATTACCCCTTGATATTCAAGCTACAGCTTTTCAAGCTAAAGTTTGGCAAGCTTTACGTCAAATTCCCAGTGGTAGCACACAAACATATAGTGAAGTTGCTCAATCTATTGGTCAACCCAGTGCTGTTAGGGCTGTGGCGCGTGCTTGTGCGACAAATCCCGTATCTTTAATTATCCCTTGTCATCGCGTCGTTCGTTCTGATGGTAGCTTGGGTGGTTATCGCTGGGGTATTGAACGCAAACAATTTTTGTTAGCACAAGAAGCAGGGACTACAAGGAAGAGGGAAGGGGGAACAGGGAACGGGGAGTAGAATACTGAGTTTTTTAAACGCAGGCTACGCTAACAAAAATCTAATAGGAATTTTGTATCAGCTTGCATTATTAATGTATTGGCTTACATTGTTAATGTATCGACTTGCATTGTTAATGTATCAGCTTGCATTGTTAATGTATGGGCTTACATTGTTAATGTATGGGCTTACATTGCGATTTGTTGGGCGATCGCATAAGCTTTAGCTTTACCCATAATCAAGCAAGTTAACCCAAAAGAGTTTAAGTTACGAGTCTTCATAACAATACTCAACTAGGAGTCGTCAATGCCAACCAGTCACGACCTCTCAATAGTTATAGATGATCTTGTAAAATCAGCTTTCACTCAAGATGAACCTGGAGTAGCAGTCATTGTTACTCAAGCTGGCGAAGTTATCTATCGCAAAGGCTATGGAATGGCAAACCTGGAACTTGGTGTGCAGATTCAGCCAGACATGGTTTTCCGCCTCGGCTCAATCACCAAACAGTTCACAGCAGTGGCTATTTTAATTCTACTAGAGCAAGGTAAGCTCGCCCTTGACGACTCAATTACTAAGTTTTTGCCTGATTATCCTACTCACGACCACTTAATTACAATAGAACATTTATTGACTCACACTTCTGGGATCAAGAGCTATACCACTATACCTGAGTGGTGGTCTTTACAAACAAAAGATTTCACCGTCAGTGAATTAATTGATTTTTTCAAATATCAGCCCATGCAGTTTGCACCGGGAAAGCAATGGATTTATAACAATTCAGGATATATTTTACTGGGCGCGATTATCGAAAAAATATCGGGGCTGACTTATGGGGAATTTATTCAGCAGCATATATTTGATGTGCTGGGAATGAAGCATTCCTACTATGATGTGGCACAACGTATTATTCCTCAGCGTGTTTGCGGTTATCAAACTGGAGCAAATGGTTATCTCAATGCCAACTATCTGAGTATGACACAACCCTATGCTGCGGGTTCCTTAGCTGCAAATGTGGATGACTTAGCAATCTGGGATGCAGCACTTTACAAAAATAAATTAGTCCCACAGAAAACACTCCAGCAAGCATTTACAACCTATAAATTAATAGATGGTTCATTGACTAATTACGGTTATGGTTGGTTTATTTCTGATTATGAAGGACATCGATTGGTAGAACATAGTGGTTCAATTAACGGTTTCTCCACCCACGCTATCCGCGTACCAGATGACCAAATTTTTGTAGCTGTACTCTCAAATAGTGAAAGTAAAGGTTCAGTTATCCAACAACTCATAGTGAAAATAGTCGCCCTCACCATTGGAAAACCATATCAAGAACCACAAGCAGTTCAGGTAAATTCAGAAATTCTTGCGACGTATACTGGTGTCTACCAACTGAATGAAGCTTTAGAAATCATTATTACCTGCCAGCAAAATACCCTTTTCTGCCAAGGAAAAAGTTCTACTCCCCAAGAACTTATAGCAATTTCCCCAATCGAATTTATTTTCAAATCAAATAGTTTTTCCAAGCTTCAATTTATAAAAAATACAGAAGGAACAGTTGCAGGAGTTGAGCTACATATTCGTTTAAAACCACCAGAAGTGGCAAAGAAAACAGCTAAACCCTTACCGGAGAGTAGTTCCACAAAAGAGAAAACTAGTACTGGTTTGTAGTGAGGACTTTAGTCCTCTATATCTATGAGCGCTTAAGCGTACCCTACCCTACGGGAACGCCTTACGACGGCGTATGGGAAGCCGCTACCGCGTCTACACTACGAACCCATCAAAATCAATAGACCTCTTGCATGAATCTTTACCCTCACCCTAAATCCCTAAATCCCTCTCCCAAGCTTGGGAGAGGGACTTTGAAATTGGCTCCCCTTCTGGTCAATTTTGACCAGAAGGGGTTGGGGATGAGGGCAAGTTTTGCATTCGTGCAAGAAGTCTAATATGTTGAACCAATAGTACGCTTTGCTCTACCGAAAAACCGTATTCAAGCACAGTCCATCCCAGTCTAAAATAGTAGCCTGAACCAGAATTAACCATAATTTGTGTTTTTATGACTGCTGCTACGACTGTAAAAACAGAGTACGAAGCGATTATTGGTCTAGAAACCCATTGTCAGCTAAGTACCAAAACTAAAATTTTCTCTTCTAGTTCCACAGAATTCGGAGCTGATCCTAATACTAATATTGACCCCGTTTGTATGGGTTTGCCTGGTGTATTACCTGTACTCAACGAAAAAGTTCTAGAATACGCCGTCAAAGCAGGTTTGGCGCTGAATTGTCAAATCGCTGAGTATAGCAAGTTCGATCGCAAACAATATTTTTATCCTGACCTTCCTAAAAATTATCAAATTTCTCAATATGATCTACCCATTGCCGAACACGGTTGGTTAGAAATTGAGTTGGTAGATGCAGATGGTAATCCCTTCCGTAAAAAAATTGGTATTACTCGTCTGCACATGGAAGAAGATGCAGGGAAATTAGTACATGCGGGTAGCGATCGCCTGTCTGGTTCGTCCTATTCTTTGGTAGACTACAACCGTGCTGGTGTGCCGTTGGTAGAAATTGTCTCAGAACCAGATTTGCGTTCTGGACAAGAAGCTGCGGAATACGCCCAAGAGTTACGCCGGATCATGCGTTATCTCGGTGTCAGTGATGGCAATATGCAAGAAGGTTCACTGCGCTGTGATGTTAATATCTCTGTGCGTCCCGTCGGTCAAGAAAAATTTGGCACGAAAGTAGAAATTAAAAATATGAACTCGTTCAACGCCATTCAAAAGGCGATTGAATACGAAATCGAACGCCAAATTGCAGCCGTAGAAGCGGGTGAACGCATTATTCAAGAAACCCGCTTGTGGGAAGAAGGCGCTCAACGCACAATTAGTATGCGAACTAAAGAAGGTTCTAGCGATTATCGCTACTTCCCAGAACCAGATTTAGCACCAATTGAAGTATCAGACGAACAATTACTCACATGGCGATCTGAATTACCGGAACTCCCCGCCCAAAAACGCCGTCGTTACGAAGATGAGTTGGGTCTTTCAACCTACGATGCGCGAGTTTTGACTGAGGAACGCGCTACTGCTGAGTATTTTGAAAGTGCGATCGCTCTCGGTGCTAACCCCAAAGCTGCTGCTAACTGGATTACTCAAGATATCGCTGCTTACCTCAACAAAAATAAACTCAGCATTACCGAAATCGCCCTCACTCCCGTCAATCTCGCCGACGTCATCAGTCGAATTGAAAAGGGTAAAATTAGCAACGCCCAAGCTAAAGAAAAATTGCCCGATTTGCTCAGTGGTGTTTCTCCAGAAAAAGCATTTGCAGGTCAAGAGTTAATCAGTGACCCCAGCGTCCTCGAACCCATCATTGATGAAGTGATTGCTGCAAATCCCAAAGAATTAGAGAAATACCGCAACGGTAACGTCAATCTCAAAGGCTTCTTCGTCGGACAAGTCCTGAAAAAGACCAACAAACGCGCCGATCCCAAGCTCACTAACCAATTGGTAGAGAAAAAGTTGAATGCATAGGTCGGGGATTGGGGAAAGGGGAAAGGGGATTCTCCTTACGGAGACGCTACGCGAACGGGAGAAGTCGCGGTGACAAGGGAGAGTGAGTGACAAGGGGAGACAAATCTCCCTTGTCCACGCCACGTGCTACAACGCTCTTAACCCAATACGGTTCAGTTAAGGCTAAAAACTAAAACTAGCGTAGGTTGGGGAGCCAGTGCGTTGCGGGGGTCCCAAGAGTTGTAGCACCTGGCGTTTGAGGAACGTAGACGCGCCCTGCGCGGCTGATCGCAGAGTAAC
>NZ_JBHFLM010000191.1:0-37379 GCF_041928655.1 Pelatocladus sp. BLCC-F211
TGGATTGTTACTTTCTGATAGAGCTTTCTGTAAACTTTCTTTCTGTGATTGATTCAAGTATCCTTGAGCAGGCATAGTAGTAGCTTCACGAGTTTATCCAGTTTACATTTTATGCAAATTAGGTGTGGAACAGCTTACCAGTTTAATTTGATCAGTGATCACTGATCACTGATTCATGCCCAATGCCCGATGCCCAACAACCAACAACTAACCAAAACTTGTCAGATTTCGGATCATATAACCAATTGCCAACCCAATCAATAGCGCCCAAGCTTGACCTGATTGTACAAAATGCGTAAAGGCTTTTTGCATTTGACCAACAAGGTTTGGATCAGTAACATTTTGAGCTAGGATAATCAAATTTTCCGGTAAATGCCAAATTAACTGAGACATCGAAATTAAGTACCTAAATAAAATAAATTAGACATTGTCGATTTTGCTGTTCCCTTCCTAAGTCGATATACTGATCGTTAGCCAAAAGCTCAAGACAAAGGCAGCTAACGTAATTAAAAGTTTCATTTTTGAGTGATATTTTTTACTAGATGCAAAAGTAACATCACCGTAATAACTCAAGAATCAGACGATGCCATCCGTAATTTCTCGGCTGTTCGCAAAATTTGCCCTGCTAGGACTGCTGCACCAAAACCATTATCAATATTCACTACACCGATTCCTGTAGCACAAGAGTTTAACATTGTCAATAGAGGGGCTAAACCTCCAAAACTTGCACCGTAACCGATACTAGTAGGAACAGCAATTACCGGGCAGTCTGCTAAACCTGCTACTACACTGGGTAAAGCGCCTTCCATACCTGCCACAACAATTAACACTGATGCTTGCGAGATTACGTGGCGGTTACTCAGCAAGCGATGAATCCCGGCGACTCCCACATCCCAGAGGCGTTGGACGCGAAAACCAGAAAGTTCTGCGGTGACAGCAGCTTCTTCAGCTACGGGTAAATCGGCTGTACCAGCAGAAAGAATGCCAATTGTGCCAGGAAAAGTTGGTTCGATAGTGGGGGGAGCGATCGCACAAATTTGTGCTGATTCGTAGTATCGTAAATCTCTCACCTTCGGTTGTAGTGCTGCGTAAATCTCTGGAGTAATGCGAGTTGCCATCACTACAGGGTTACGTAGACGCATCACCTCCATAATTTGAGCAATTTGATAGGGAGTTTTACCAGGTCCCCAAATCACTTCCGGAAAGCCAGTTCTCAAGGCGCGATGATTGTCAATTTTGGCAAACTCACCCACAGGTTCATAAGCTAAATGTTTGAGTTCATCTAGCGCCACATCTAGAGAAACATTACCATTAGCGACTGCTTCAAGGAGCGATCGCAAATTTTTCTCATTTGTCATTTGTCAGTTGTCATTTGTCATTAGTTATTCTCCTTGTCCCCGATCCCCTTAATTCTCTTCAGCAATTTTTAGCTCATACAAATTCCAGAATGGGCCGCCGAGTGCAGTATATTTGATACCTTTAAAGCGATCGCGTACTGCTTGCAAATCTAATCTTTCTACCAAATGAATAAATGGCAGTTGTTCTGAGGCAATGCGCTGATATTGGTAATAAATTTCCTTGCGTTTGTTTTCATCTATTTCCTGGGCGCCTTTAATATAAAGGCGGTCAATTTCCCTTTCCCAGTCAGAAACTTCCCAGCCCGTCATCGGTGAAGCACCTGGTTGAGGGCCAAGATTGAATGCATGGGATGCACCGTTAATTCTCCAGATATTGCTAGCACTATGAGGTTCAACACCGCCACCAGCAAAACCACCAAGATAACAATCCCAATCTTGGCTGACTTTGAGTTTTTCTAGATAAGCGTTAAAGCTAAGAATTTGTAAATCAACTTGAATACCAATCTTAGCTAAATCTTGTCTAATTTGTGCTGCCATATCTCCTCTGACTTTCCTTTCTGCATTTGTCAGCAAGGTGAATCTAACTTGATTGCCATCCTGATCAACTAATTGATTTTGAGGATTATATTTGAAGCCTGCTTGTAGGAGTAATTTTTTTGATTTTTCTGGGTCGTGATTGTAAACTTTTAAGCCTTTTTCTGGAGGTAAATAGTAGGGACTCTTAACATAAACAAAAGAGTTTTGTAACTCGCCTATTCCGCGAAAAGCGTTTGTTTTCATTGTTTCACGATCAAGGGCATAGGCTATTGCTTGCCTAAATTCCTTTTTATTAAACCAACGAGACTTAACCGGGTTTACAAAAGGCTGACCTTTAGAATTTTTAGCTTTACTAAGATTGAAAGCAATAAAAGTAGTGCCAGTATCCGGTCCACCATTATAAATTTTAAACTTTGTCCGTTTTTCTTCTCGCTTTAATAAACTAAAACCTTCTGGAGGAACTTCGAGATCATCTAACTGTCCAGAACGGAAACTAATTAATTGGTTATCAGTTGATTCAATAATTTGATATATTAACCGTTCTATGTAAGGTTGAGGATTTCCCTGAGCATCTTTACGCCAGTAGTATGGATTGCGTCGGAATATAACTCGTTGACTGGGTACATAACTTTCCATTACATAAGGTCCATTCCCAATAATGTCTTTGGGGTCAGTACCTGTTGTCCACATTGTCAAAAACTTGGGATTCCCACCAGGATCATTTGTATGGACAGATTCTTTGAGAGCATGAGCAGGTAAAATTGTAATCCCACCTACCCATCTTAAAAAAGGAGCAAATGGTTCTGGTACAGTGAATTCTACTTTCAGATCATCGATTTTTCGTACTTTGGGAGTGTCACCGCGCTGATTAATTCTCAAAGAATCTTTTGTTGGTGTGGGTATTTTTGGATTTAGGTAAATGTCATTGTAGCTAAATACGACATCATCAGCAGTCATCGGTTTCCCATCTGACCACTTGAGTCCTTTTTTGAGAGTAATGACAACCCGTTGTCCATTATCAAATACTTCCCAAGATTCAGCTAAACCAGGTTCTAACTTATTAGTAAGAGGATTTTCGTTAATTAATGAGTCATAAAGTGGACCAAAAACACTATATGCAGACTCATTTAGTGCAGGATTAAAAGTTGAAGGCTCACCCAGAACCGCAGTAATCATTTGCGGTACCTGAGCAGCCTTTGTTTGATAATTTTTTGGATTGCAAGCAACGGTTATAAAGACGCTGATCAAAGCCAGAATTAGTAGTAAACGAAAACGCTTAATTGGACGAAGGATATTAGCAAAACTCATCATTTATTGATATTCTAAATATTTTTCTTTGTCCTCAACTTTAGTTGAGGCTAATAGCGAAAGTCAGCTTTTAGCTGACTATAATTGCTTTTATTCAAAATCCCCTAATTTTCATTATGGGGCTTTCCTGTTCCCTTTTCCCTTGTAAAACTTATTCATGTTTTACTCCTGTGACAGTAAAACAACTGCATAGGCGCAAATACCTTGTTCTTCCCCAACAGGGCCTAGCTTCTCATTGGTAGTAGCTTTAATTCCGACTTGATTTGGTTGTAATTGCAAAACTCCTGCAATTTTTTCCTTCATTTTTTCAATATGAGGTTTTAATTTTGGACGTTCTGCGACTACCACCGAATCTATATTTCCTATTTGCCAACCTTGTTTACGAATCAGTTGGTCTACTTTACTCAATAACACTAAACTATCTGCTCCTGTCCATTGTGAATCGCTAGGGGGAAAATAATGTCCAATATCTCCCAAGGATAATGCTCCTAGCATCGCATCCATAATCGCGTGGGTGAGGACATCAGCATCACTATGTCCCAGCAAACCCAGAGAGTGAGGAATATTGATTCCGCCAAGAATCAAAGGGCGATCGCTCACCAGTCGATGCATGTCATAACCATTACCAATCCGAATGTTCATTTTTGTCATTTGTCATTTGTCATTTGTCATTGGTTATTAGTTTTTCTCCTTGTCTCCCTTGTCTCCCTTGTCTCCCTTGTCTCCCTTGTCCTCCTTGTCTCCCTTGTCCTCCTTGTCCTCCTTGTCCCCCTTTTCCTCTAGCCAAGCTTGGAGCAAATCAGGGCGGCGATCGCCTGTTCTTTTAATTTGTTGTTCTAATCGCCACTTAGCAATTTCAGTATGATTGCCAGACAGCAGTACATCTGGTACTTTCAAACCACGGAAATTTGCTGGACGGGTGTACTGGGGATAATCTAATAATCCTTCTTCAAAACTTTCTGATTTGAGGGACTCGGCTTTACCAACAGTTCCTGGTAATAGGCGCATCACACCATTAATCAAAGCTATGGCTGGAATTTCCCCGCCGGTGAGAATAAAATCACCCAAGGATACTTCACGCGTGACTAAATGCAGTACTCGCTCATCTACACCTTCATAGTGACCACAGATCACTACCAATTGGTCGTAATTTGTCGCTAATTCCCGTAACAGAGGTTGATTCATCGTTTGTCCCTGGGGACTCATCATAATCACCTCTCTTTTGGGTAAAACAGGTAGAGACTCAATCGCCGCAAAAATGGGTTCTGGCTTCATTAGCATTCCGACACCACCACCGTAGGGTTCGTCATCAACTTTGCGATGCTTGTCGGTAGTAAAGTTGCGAGGATTGATCAAATTCACCTGAGCAATCTGTTTGGCCAAGGCTTTACCAATTAGCCCTGAACTAAGAATAGAGGTAAAACAATCAGGAAATAGCGTAACTATATCAAAGCGCACAGTATTTCGTATTGGAGAACACTAATCTTAAAATTGGAATGTCTAGCACAGTACGGCAGCAATAGTTAGATAGTTAATAAACAAGTCAAAAATTTGTAGATGCTATGCTGATTAATTTTTTCTGCTGGGGTTGCCAAAAATTGCTGCCACAGGCGAGGACTTTTGGTATTCCCCTTATTGTCTACCTAACAGATACATTATCTAAACGAGCGTCTACAGCATAGCTGCTTTTTAGTACTGACAACTAGCTGATGTTGTACAAAATATACAAGAGCTTGGTTGAGTGTATCTATGGACTACTAGAAACAGTTGGATTCTATGGATCAACAAAAGTTTTTCTAATTACTTAATTTATGTTTAAATATTGTCACATCTAAATTTAAATTAATCTTCTGACTAGGTTAACAACTTCCAGGATGCATCGAACCAGCCTCAAAGAAAAAATGCGTCAATATCTGTTTCTGTTTCCCAAAGTTAGAGGAGACACTCAAACAGACAATGATTACCCAAGGGATTCGCTATTAGGCGTCTACAGAACAATGGCATTGCAACAGCAGTCATCACAACAAGATTTTATTGACTACAACCATAAATCTGTCGCCATGGGAATCGGGGATCAGGGATTCTCCAGAGGAGACGCTTCGCGAACGGGAATCGGGGGTCGGGGATCGGGAATCGGGTATTGGGCAGAGAAAAATCATCAATATTTCAATTACCAATTACCCATTACCAATTACCAATTACCCACTACCCATTACCCACTACCCATTACCAATTGCCTAAAGCACTGTCCTTGGCAAGAGGCGAGGCGCAAAAACAATTAGGCTGCTGCTCTTGTAATTTTCACCTGAAGTTGTTGACAGGAGAAACACAATGCCGGAATTACAAGCTAAATTGCTGGAAATGAGGACACCCCAAGCAACCAAAACTGCCGTTCTGGTGATCGGAGGCGCAGAAGATAAAGTCCATGGTCGCGAGATTCTGCGAACTTTTTTTGCCCGTGCTGGTGCTAATGACGCCCATATTGCTATTATTCCTTCTGCCTCTCGCGAACCCTCGATCATTGGTGGTCGGTATATTCGCATTTTTGAAGATATGGGTGCCAAGAAGGTTGAGCTTCTTGACATACGAGAAAGAGAACAGTGTGAATACCGTGATTACCAACAGTCCCTGGAAGCTTGTACCGGGGTTTTTTTAACAGGAGGTGATCAATTGCGACTGTGTGGGGTCTTATCAGACACACCAGCAATGGACATTATCCGGCAGCGAGTTAGAGCTGGAGAACTAACTCTCGCAGGTACTAGCGCAGGTGCGGCAGTTATGGGACATCACATGATTGCAGGCGGTGGTAGCGGTGAGTCACCCAATCGTTCTTTAGTGGACATGGCAACGGGCTTAGGATTTATACCTGAAGTAATTGTAGACCAACATTTTAACAATCGTAATCGTATGGGGCGTTTGATGAGCGCGATCGCTTCTCATCCAGATCGCCTGGGTATCGGCATTGATGAAGATACTTGTGCGTTATTTGAACGTGATGGTTGGCTACAAGTTTTGGGTAAAGGTTCGGTTACAATAGTAGATCCGACTGAAGTGACTCACACCAACGAACCTCATGTGGGAGCAACTGAACCTTTGAATCTTCACAATTTGCGCCTACACATTCTGAGTCATGGCGATCGCTTCCACCTTTACCAACGTACCGTTCTACCCGCTGTCTACCGGATTTCCAGCTGACGGACTTAAGTATCTGAAGTTACACTGAATTGACCGCGCAATTCGACGTTGCAGCAAAAAAGTGCGAGTAATACGATGTAAGAAGAAAAAACTGTTTACCATGAACAGTTTGGCGGTCAATTTCAGTAAGAAACTAGAATTTTGGTTCCGAATCTCCATCTACCTATTCCCATGAGAATCCTCAAAATCCAGACATTACGCGGCCCCAACTACTGGAGCATTCGACGCCACAAGCTCATCGTCATGCGCCTTGATCTAGAAAATCTTGCCGAGACGCCCTCAAATGAGATCCCCGGCTTTTATGAAGGATTAGTTGAGGCTCTGCCTAGTCTGGAGGGTCACTACTGCTCGCCTGGCTGTCGTGGTGGTTTTTTGATGCGAGTGCGTGAAGGCACCATGATGGGTCACATCGTGGAGCATGTAGCTTTAGAACTACAGGAATTAGCGCTGATGCACGTCGGCTTCGGTCGTACTCGTGAAACGTCCACATCCGGCGTTTACCAAGTCGTCTTTGAGTATCTAAATGAGGAAGCCGGACGTTACGCAGGTAGAGCCGCAGTTAGGCTGTGCCAAAGCATTGTTGACCGAGGGCGTTATCCAAAGGCAGAGTTAGAACAAGATTTACAAGACCTCAAAGACTTATGGCGTGATTCAGCCCTGGGACCTTCCACAGAGTCAATCATCAAAGAAGCTGAAAAAAGAGGTATTCCCTGGATGCAACTAGGGGCGCGCTTCTTAATTCAACTAGGCTATGGTGTCAACCAGAAGCGGATGCAAGCAACCATGACCGATAACACCGGCATCTTGGGTGTAGAGTTGGCTTGCGACAAAGAAGCCACCAAACGCATTCTTGCTAGTACTGGCGTACCAGTACCGCGAGGTACGGTGATTAATTTCTTGGATGATTTGCAAGAAGCAGTAGAATACGTCGGTGGTTATCCGATAGTGATCAAACCCTTAGACGGTAATCACGGACGTGGGATCACCATCGACATCCAAAGTTGGGAAGAAGCAGAAGCAGCTTACGACGCCGCCAGACAAGTTTCTCGCTCGATTATTGTAGAGCGGTATTACAACGGGCGTGACCATCGAGTTTTGGTTGTAAATGGTAAAGTGGTGGCGGTTGCGGAACGTGTACCGGCTCATGTGGTTGGTGATGGTAGATCTACAATTGCGGAATTAATCGAGGAAACCAATAAAGACCCAAATCGTGGTGACGGACATGATAAGATTCTCACCAAAATTGAACTTGACCGCACCAGTTATCAGTTATTGGAAAGGCAAGGCTACACCCTCGACAGTGTCTTAGCAAAAGACGAAATTTGCTATTTGCGAGCAACGGCAAACTTGAGTACAGGTGGTATTGCTGTAGACCGGACAGATGAAATACACCCCGAAAACGTTTGGTTAGCCCAGCGCATCGTCAAAATTATTGGTTTGGATATCGCGGGCATAGATGTTGTGACATCGGATATTAGCCGCCCCTTGCGTGAGGTTGACGGTGTGATTGTAGAGGTAAATGCTGCTCCTGGTTTCCGGATGCACGTTGCCCCCAGTCAAGGTATTTCCCGTAATGTTGCCGGTGCAGTCATTGATATGCTGTTCCCCAACGAACAAGCCAGCCGTATTCCTGTATTAACTGTGACAGGTACAAACGGTAAAACCACTACTACCCGCCTACTAGCTCACATTTACAAACAAACAGGAAAAGTAGTAGGTTATACGACAACAGACGGAACTTATATCGGAGATTACTTAGTAGAAGTAGGTGACAATACAGGTCCCCAAAGCGCCCAGTTAATCTTGCAAGACCCGACGGTAGAAGTAGCAGTCCTAGAAACTGCTCGCGGTGGGATTCTCCGCTCTGGATTAGCTTTTGAAGCCTCTAATGTCGGTGTAGTATTAAATGTTGCTGCTGATCATTTGGGTATTGGTGACATTGACACAATTGACCAGTTGGCACACCTCAAGAGTGTAGTTGCCGAAGCTGTTTATCCTGATGGCTACGCTGTTCTCAACGCCGATGATCCCCGTGTAGCTGCGATCGCGGAACGCACAAAAGCTAATATTGCTTACTTCACCATGAACCCAGAATCGGAACTGGTGCGAAACCACATCCAAAAAGGCGGAGTTGCAGCAGTTTATGAAAATGGCTTTTTGTCAATATTAAAAGGCGATTGGACACACCGGATTGAACGGGCAGAAAATATTCCCCTAACAATGGGTGGACGAGCGCCATTTATGATTGCTAACGCCTTAGCAGCTTCCTTAGCGGCCTTTGTGCAGAATGTGTCAATTGAACAAATTCGCTCTGGTTTAAACACATTCCGGGCTTCGGTGAGCCAAACGCCAGGAAGGATGAACTTGTTTAACTTGGGTAACTTCCACGCTTTGGTAGATTATGCCCACAACCCCCACAGTTACGAAGCTTTGGGTTCCTTTGTTCGTAACTGGACAAATGGCGATCGCATTGGTGTGATCGGTGGCCCTGGCGATCGGCGTGATCAAGACTTTGTGGCTTTGGGTAAACTCTCAGCCGAAATTTTTGACTATGTAATCATCAAAGAAGACGATGACACCAGAGGAAGGGCGCGGGGTTCGGCTGCGGAATTAATTATTCAAGGTATTAAACAAATCAATCCTGATTACGAATATGAAGCGATTTTGGATGAAACCCAAGCGATTAACAAAGCTTTGGATATCGCCCCTGAGAACAGTTTGGTGGTGATTTTACCAGAAAGTGTCAATCGTGCCATCAAGTTGATTAAGGCGCGTGGTGTCGTTAAGGAAGAAGTTCCTCAACAAAATACCACCCCCCCACCTGTAGATTCTCAAATGGGTGTGACTTCATCTATAGTCAATTCAATTATTTAGTCATTCGTCATTTGTCATTTGTAAACACAAAGGACAAATGACCAAGAACAAAGGACAAATGACTATTTTTCTTCTTCCTCTGGCGTGGAATCCTCGTCGGTGGGGGTTTTATTCAGTTCTTCTTTAAAACCCCGCAAGGTTTTACCTAGTGCGCTTCCCAGTTCAGGGATTTTTTTTGGCCCAAAAACTAGCAAGGCGACGATCGCTATTACACCTACTTCTGTCCATCCCAATCCAAACATATCTATCTCCTGTGAAAAACCCTACTTAGAATATAGTAGGGTGGGGAATGTCTACCTGAAACATCGAGAGATGGGGAACACGGGAGAATATTTGTTGAGAGCGATCGCAAATTTTCACGTATCGGCAACCACTCCAAAATGCTGATAAAAAAAGTAGTATTTAGTCGTGGAGACTGATAGGCTGATGGGTCTTCCCTTCCTCCCCAGCTCTCCATATGTTTTAATTAGCATGATTTAATTGCAACTCGGTATGAGTCAAGGGGAGAATAGATGACACCTAAGCGGTTAGGTTTATTTTTATTAACATTGTTAGCTGTCTTTGTTGCTGGTTCGTCTTTATTAAACAGTTGGCAAGAACCACAGTTCCAAAATAGTCTGAATCTTTATCAGACAAATATTGTCCTAGAAGCTTCCCAGTGGCAAGCCTCAGATCGCAAAGATGAGAATTTGCAAGCAGCGAAAGAAGCTATTATAGGTGAAAAACCCCTGGAAACCGCGATTAAGCAGTATCAAGAAACACGGAAATCGGCTGAAACTAATCTGGAAAAAGCTAAGAAACAGCGCTTAGACCTTAGTTCCGAACCCGTAACCACTCCCGCAACTCCTAAACCTCAACCCGAAATTCCTCCTGCGACTAATACTTCTCGTTCAGTACAGCAAAAAGAATTACAAAAAACTATTGACCAACTACAAAAATCAATTGCTGAGATCGATCTGCGCTTAGGAATTTTACAAGCACAGCAAAAACAAACAGATGCAGCCCTCAAAAGTTGGAAGCAATTGCAGCAAAATTCCCAAATTAAACCTGAGTTACGCGAAACTGCTACGGCGTTGAGTGGAATGTGGAGTAATCCGCCTCGTTTGCTTCCCAATACTCAACAACTGATTCAAGATCATCTTGATAGCTGGTTTCGCTTTACTGCTTTGACTCAACTCTACCAACTCCAGCAACGTCAAGAAGCTGTCGCAAACCTGAAAATAGTAGAACAAAAAGCTGCTGAACAAGCTTTTGTGAAATTAGCGATTATTGGTACTATTCCAGCCCTGGGAGCTTTTATTGGTGTAGGACTACTGATTTTTCTGATTGTTCAACGTGTTGTCAAGGGGAAAGCTAGTTTATTGGGGCAAAATGCTAATGCGAGTTGGTCAGTACCTTGGGATGGCGAAACGATTTTGCAAGTATTTGTCGTGGGCTTTTTCTTCATGGGACAAATATTGATCCCGATTGTGTTACAACTGCTTCCTATCCCTCGTCCTGCCGCAAATCTGCGACTCCAAGCATTTTATGTGTTTTTAAGTTACATTTTAGTGGCATTGGGTGCGATATCGGTATTGTATTTATCTATTAAACGTTTTTTCCCGCTAGAGCCTAGCTGGTTTCGCTTCAACTTAGGTGGTAAATGGTTTTTGTGGGGATTCGGTGGTTATTGTGTGGCGTTACCAGTGGTAGTAGTGGTATCCCTAATTAATCAACAAATATGGCAAGGCCAAGGTGGTAGTAATCCTCTGTTGCAATTAGCATTGGAAAGCCGAGATTCTATAGCATTGGGTGTATTTTTCGTAACAGCTGCGATCGCTGCTCCGTTATTTGAAGAATTCCTCTTTCGTGGTTTTCTGTTACCTTCGCTGACTCGCTACGTCTCTGTGTGGTGGGCAATTATCACCAGTGCCTTGTTGTTTGCGATCGCTCACCTGAGTTTATCGGAAGTTTTACCACTGTTCGCCTTGGGAGTTGTTTTAGGGGTCGTTTACACGCGATCGCGCAACCTCCTTGCTCCCATGCTCCTCCACAGCCTATGGAACAGTGGCACCCTACTTAGCTTATTTATCCTTGGTAGTAGTAATTAGGGGATTGGGGACTGGGGAAGGTAGGGGTCCCCTTTGGGGATAAGGGGCAGGTGGGGCCCCCTGTGGGGATAAGGGGTAACGGGGATCGGGGATCGGAAATCGGGGATTAGTTTTTTTCTCCGCGCCCAGTGGTCTCCCTGCTCCCAGTCCCTACTCCCCAGTCCCCAGTCCCCAATCCCCGATCCCCGATCCCCGATCCGTATATGTCACAAAAATCTACCAACTGTATGTTGATATTAACTATAAAAAAATGCTAGCTTGAGAGAAAATACATACCTAACAAAAAACTCAAGCAATAAAGTTAAAAAAATAAGAAATTAGTCTTTTGTGGTTAAGTATTGCTTATTTCCTGTTTAAGTTTGGGAATACTAGCTTCTGAGTTCCGTGTTCACTTAAGTGATTACGGAAAACTTACACAAATTAGTTTGTAATTAATTGCTTGACTAGACTTAGAAAACCATATGCAAAAAGCTGCTTAAATAAGAGGTCTACATTCCTTTTAGTCAGTGTTCTTAAATTATTGCCGCGAAAATAAAAAAATCCGGAAATGATACTGTCTGATGTGTAAAAAGTAGTACGACGCAATTGTTTGATGATGAGAGCTGTTGATTCTGTAAAACAGAGTCTTATCGCTTAAGATTCAAAACAGTTGTGTAGCGGTTTTTTGTTGTTATTCAAAATAGTTTTGTGGAGATACCTAGTTTCAGGCTATGTCTGAACACTTATCTCCTTAGAAAGCGTACTTGCGATTTCAAGTTACGCTACTTCTGTATATTTACTTTTAGCAGTATTTATACTGAAAAAAAGTAAAAAATTGTTGATTTTCCCGAAACATAGTGGAAATAAGATAGTCAGTAGATTTACTTTTTGCTAAAAATATAGAATTTCAATTTTATACATAGCTTATAAAGGAGCAGTACTCATATGGCAAATCTCAATCCCAGTCATGCCACCAAACAACTATTAGCTGGGTACAGTGGCATTATGTTAGGAGGTCTTGGTATTCATAAGTTTGTTTTGGGTTATACCGCAGAGGGCTTTATTATGCTCGTGATTTCTTTAGTGGGAGGTTATTTTACCTACGGCTTAACCTTATTCATCATGCAGCTTGTGGGTTTGCTAGAAGGGATGATCTACCTCAACAAGTCCTACAACCAATTTGTTGATACTTACTTTGTTAACAAACAAGGTTGGTTTTAATTAATTGTTTGTTGTTGGTTGTTAGTGATTAGTGGTTGTTAACCATTCCCAATGCGCCATACCCGCTCCCCGATTCCCGATCCCCTCTGCCTACCGATATGCTAATTATCAAACGTAAGTATATTTCTTTAGTATTTTTTGCTTTATTAGGATTTGTATATTTTACTACTATATCTAAATTAGATATAAATCCTTTTTTCAGAAGTCAAATTGCTTTAACTTCAACACAGTTTGCTGTCATCATCTATTTGACATATCTGCGCTGGAGTCGTAAAGAATCGCCTGAGTCAAGAAATAGGGGTGTAGGGGTATAGGGGCCTTTACACCCGCCCCCAAGGGGCTTGCTCATAAACTTAATAAAAGTTCATATTTTTGACAACAGGTCGTTGTTGCGAATTTCGCCTACTCTCGAAATAGAGGTGCGGTTTAGCCGTACTTTTAGACCAATACGGTTCAGTTAAGAAGAAATGTAGGTTGGGTTGAGTGCAAGCGAAACCCAACAAAGCCTTGATAAGGTTGGGTTACTCTGCGATCAGCCGCGCAGGGCGCGTCTACGTTCCTCAAACGCCAGGTGCTACAACTCTTGGGACCCCCGCAACGCACTGGCTCCCCAACCTACGCTAGTTTTAGTTTTTAGGCTTAACTGAACCGTATTGCAATATAAGGCTTTCTATTTATCCAAGCAGGAACATTCCAACCATGCAACATTCGCGAAGGCGATCGCCAATGTTTTAGTATTTTCTTTTGACATATTTCTTCCCTAATTTGCATGATTTGCACGAGCCATTTCACGCTGTCTTATCTTCACCAGAACCCGCTTAAATTGTTCAAATTCTGCTTGGCTGAGTTCTGTTTTTTGCCATGCTGGACGTTGCATTAAGCGTTCAAACCAATCATTTAAATTAGGATAATTACTAAAATTCATTCCTAATTTAGGAAATAAAGATATATCTGTACCAACAACAATATCTGCTAAAGTTAACTGATCACCACCAAAAAAAGAGTTATTATCTAGAGTTGTCATCAAAAATTTGAATACAGTATCGAGATGCTGCTTTGCTTGGATAAATTTTGGTGAATCTTCTGTTTCAAAAATCAAAGCAACCATTTTTGGCAATAGTTCATTAGTAGATACCATTTGCACCATTCTGACAGTTGCTAATGCTTCAGCATTTTTTGGTAATAATCTGGGTTGAGGATATTTTGTTTCTAAATAATCCAAAATTGCCAGCGATTCTAACACCCTAAAATTATCATCAACGATGACGGGAATGTGATGAAATGGATTTAGTTCTAAATATTCTGGTTGTAATTGATCACCATCTAATTTCATGAAAATTGGCTCAAAAGCGATTTCTTTTTCTAGCAAAGTCCGCCATACACGACGAGCCATTGGCGATCGCGGATTATAGTAAAACTTGAGCATGGTAATTTACTCCTCAGAAAACTAAATTAACTGTTTCGATCACGATAAAGACGCAGCACAAAATCACCAGCAGGTGTCTTTCTGAATGCATTAATTTTAGATACAAGTTTGCGTGGTAAATTTTGGTAACTGACACTTCGCATCGGGTGTTCTGGTGGTAGTACAGCAGGAGCAGCAAGCGCCGCAAAAGTGAGGTCAGCAGCAGAAAATTTATCTCCTACTAAATAAGTGCGTCCGTCTAATAATAATTTGTTGACTTGCTCAAAAATGCTTTGAATTGTATCGTAAGCTTGTGCAGCAGACTCTGGATTTATATTGAATTTACGTTGAGCTAATGAACGAGTAATAGGAAAAAGTATTGGAAATAAAGCCCGCTCAAAAAAAGGAACACCCTGACACCATCTGCTTTGCATAATTTTGTAGTCATTCATGATATGAAAATAACCCCAAGAGCGTGTAGCAGGGCCTAGTTGGGAGTTAAATAAATCTTCGAGTTTTTCTACTTCTTGGCACTGGTTTGGATCGATAGGGTAAAGTTTAGCGTCGCTAGGGACTATTGAATCTAAGTATCTTAAAATATCGGTTGAATCGATAAAAATTCCTGTCTCCGTGACCAAAACAGGTGTTGTTTTTCCACCAACACGATTTGTTGCTAATAGATGCAATGGTGGTGTATGTCTTTTTTCCACATACGTAAATTTCAATTTGTCCAGCGCCCATCTTGCTTTTTCGCAATAATGACTAATTGGAATAGTAATCAAACAGAAAGGTTTTGTTGGGTTTTCAATAGTTGTTTTCATGGTTTGATCATGGGATTTTATATCTTAAGACCGTTCGGTCTGTAAAATCACAAAAAAAATATATTTGATAAATTCAAGACAAATTAAGCCTGTAAGTTGTCGCTCATGTAATCATTTAAATGTTTGATTGCTCTATCTAAATGAATCTCATCTCCGTATAGTTTACTCATCATTACGGCTCCTTCGAGCATGGCAATCATAATAGTTGCAAATTCATCAGCGTTAACCGTTGGGCGAATCTCTCCTCTTTCAATTCCCTTTTTGATAATTAAACAAATCAGTTCGCGCCAAGAATTCATTGCTTGTTGAGCGCGTTCTCGTAACGCTGGATGTGTATCATCACTTTCAATTGCAGTATTCAATAATGGACATCCTCCCTTGATGGGTGAATGGTTTATGTATCTGTGAAATACACCCATGATTGCTTGCAAACGCTCGATCGCATGACGCTTACTTCCCCAAGCATCTTTGTAAAGCTTTTTAATTTGAGCGATCGCATAATCAAAAGCCTGTAGCGCTAATTCATCTTTGCTGCTGAAATGATTGTATATACCTCCTTTTTGCAAACCCGTTACCCGCATGATGTCTGATATAGACGAACCAGCATATCCCTGTTGATTAAACAGTTCGGCTGCTTGTTGGAGAATTTTTGCTTTTGTTTCTTCGCCTTTAGACATCAAATATTTTCAGACCGATTAGTCTGATTAAACTTAGCATGATCAATGATTTTCGGTCAACCGATTTTGGATTTGGGATTGACCCTGTTCCCTTTTAAATTTTCTAGATAGACTACTATAAGTAAGTTTACTAATAGTAGGTAAATTGACTATATGCCTGTAAAGATTAAACTTAAACAGCTAAGAGAAGACAAAGGCTTGTCTCAGAATGCGTTAGCACGACAGCTAGAGATGTCGCTTGCGAATATTCAAAAAATCGAATACGGCAAAGCAAAATCTATCCCACTTGATACCTTAGAGAAAATTTGCCTAGCGCTCGATTGTGAAATAGGTGATTTATTAGTCATTGTTAAGCCACCACTTAGCCAAGACGAGTAGTGAATTTTAAATTTTTATGTCATCTTATTCTGACATTTCATTAATCGTCATACATGAATAAGAAGATCCTAGACTTCTTAAAATATATGGAGGGTTTTACCTCTCGACATAAAATCGGCATAAAATCCTCCATTTTTGCGATATTATCCCGCTTTGCAATAAATTGATTGCTCATAGCTCAAGTCCGTTTTAACGTACTGAAATCAAAATAGAACCCTACGGGCAATCACAGTCACAACCAGGGGATGAAAAATCCACCATTGCCCAAAGCGAGAAACACAGATAGGATCAGGGACAGTTATACTCCCAATCCTCAACCTCTAATTTTTGATTTTTAATTTTTAATTGTTTTCTCTCCCCTGTTTCCCTGACAACAGGGGTTTTTGCTAAGTATTTTTTCCTACTTTTAGCAGTGTTTTTAGTGAAACAAACGCTCTTTTTCAAGAACAAATCCTGAAATCCATATAAATTAATGGTTTCATCTATCCACTTCTGGCTTGAACACTTTAGAATGATTCATTGAAAAGTCGAGCCTATGAGAGTTACAGGAATTTTAAGCAAAAATACTCTCACAGACGGCTTTTGTAAATCTCAAAACAGAGATTTAGGTAGAGATGCGTCAAATGCATCTGTACAAAATCTCAAGTAAACCTCAAGGAGTTTGACATGAATAAAGGTGAATTAGTTGATGCAGTAGCTGAAAAGGCTAGCGTAACCAAAAAACAAGCGGATGCTGTCTTAACTGCTGCTTTGGAAACTATCATTGAAGCAGTTTCCTCTGGTGATAAAGTGACTCTAGTGGGATTTGGTTCTTTTGAATCACGGGAACGCAAAGCCCGCGAAGGACGTAACCCCAAAACCAACGAAAAGATGGAAATTCCTGCGACAAAGGTTCCTGCCTTCTCGGCGGGTAAGCTGTTTAGAGAGAAAGTTGCACCCCCAAAATCTTAGTCAGTGATGTTTTTGTAGGGAAATCTTTTTTGATGCGGCAAATGGCACATGGGGGAAATTTAGCTTGGGCAGCAGCAATAGCTGGCTGTTCCCCTAGTGCTATTGTTGATTTTTCTGCCAGTATCAGCCCTTTGGGACCTCCAAGCAGTGCATTAGTTGCTATTGAGTCTCAACTGGTCAATCTTCGGCACTATCCAGAGCCAGATTATTTTGAACTGAGGCTGGCTCTAAGTGAGTTTCATCAACTTCCGCCAGAGTGGATTCTGCCGGGTAACGGCTCGGCAGAATTACTAACTCTGGCGGGGAAGGAATTGGCAGAATTAGCCGCAACAGCTTTCATAACTCCAGCCTTTGGCGATTACTACCGATCGCTAGCAGCATACAACGCTAAAGTGCTGGAATTTCCTCTTTCGGAGGTCATTGGTCAAGAGTCATTTTTGGTGAGTGATTTGTCATCTATTCTTGACAGAGAACAAATCACCCAGGACAAAGGACTTCTTCTCAATAACCCCCATAATCCAACAGGAAAGTTATTCGCAAAACAAGCCATTCTGCCCTATCTAGAGAAATTCGCTTTGGTAGTGGTGGATGAAGCTTTTATGGATTTTC
Source organism: Pelatocladus sp. BLCC-F211 (assembly GCF_041928655.1). Classification (NCBI taxonomy): domain Bacteria; kingdom Bacillati; phylum Cyanobacteriota; class Cyanophyceae; order Nostocales; family Hapalosiphonaceae; genus Pelatocladus; species Pelatocladus sp. BLCC-F211. The sequence goes on from NZ_JBHFLM010000191.1 coordinate 17,404, forward strand.
TACCTCCAGAGCAGCAACAAAGCATAATTGGAGAAGTAGAGAAATACCCCAATTTAGTCATTTTGCGATCGCTCACCAAGTTCTATAGTCTCCCTGGACTAAGGTTGGGTTATGCGATCGCTCACCCTGATCGTTTGCGACGTTGGCAGTCTTGGCGCGATCCCTGGCCTGTCAACATTCTTGCTCAAGCCGCAGCAGTTGCTGTAGTTAATGATCGAAACTTTCAGGAGCAAACTTGGACATGGCTAGAACCAACACGAAACCAGCTGTTTGAAGATTTAGCCCAAATTCCAGGTTTGCAACCCTTGCCCAGTGCTGCTAACTTTTTACTTGTGAAATCACAGTACTCAAGTCTGGAATTGCAGCAACAACTACTCAAGCATCACCGAATTTTGATTCGCGACTGCTTGAGTTTCCCTGAACTTGGCGATCGCTATTTCCGGATTGCTGTCCGCTTATCCTCAGAAAATCAACGTTTATTAGACGCGATCGCTTTAGTCAATAGTCCATAGTCAACAGTCCAATGTTCAAAATTTTTGATTATTGGCCAACCATTCCTTGATGGTACAAGAAAGCGGATTTATCCGTGGAATAAATCGAAAATCCAAAATCCAAAATCCAAAATCCAAAATCGGATGACTCTTGACTACGATGTCGTAATTATTGGTGGTAGTTTTGCAGGGCGTTCTGCTGCCTTGATGGCCACCCAACTCAAAGCTAAAGTTGCTTTAGTAGAACCCAAAATAGATTATGGATTTATTCATCACCAGGTTTTGAGCGAAATCGGCAGACTTTCCCAACGCTTAAGTTATGCTGCTCGATTGGGAATTGGTGTTTCCAAGCCTCCAGATATTTTTTATCCTACAGGTGTCTACAACGGCACAATTAATAGTTCCACGGAAAAAACAGAGAAATTTTCCCAGGAAGATCCTTTCACGACTATATCTTTGGGAAAATCTCAAACACCTGTAGAGTGGTCAGAAGCATTACTCTATGCTCGTGGTGTTAGTTCTAATTTAGAAGAACAAAATTCACCTGCTGTATTAGCAGCTCAAGGTGTCGATGTCATTATTGGTAAAGGACAATTTCAAGCTTCACCCGATTTAGTATTTGTTGTTAATAATCGTTTACTACGCGGACGTACCTATTTATTAGCTAATGGTTCAGTTCCCGTAATTCCAGATATTGAAGGCTTGCAAAAAACTGGTTTTCTGACATTATCGGAAATTTGGCAATCTCTGGCGAGTTCTGCGTCACCTAAGAATTGGGTAATTATTGGTGGTATTCCCCAAAGTATCGAAGTAGCACAAACTTTGGCGTGCCTGGGTTGCGGTGTCACATTAATAACTCATCATCCTTCGATTATCCGTCATGCTGACCCTGAAGTTACTCAAATTCTGCAAGCACAATTAGAAGCAGAAGGTGTGCATATTCTCACAAATACAACAGTGACTCAGGTGCGATTAATAGAAGATAAAAAGTGGCTACAAGCAGGAAACAAAGCTATTGAAACCGATGAAATTTTAGTGGCGATCGCGCAGCAACCGAATATTGAATCCCTCAACTTAGCAGCTATGGGTGTCAAATGGCGTCACCAGCGCTTGGTAGTAAATGAAAAACTACAAACAACTAACCACCAAATTTATGCTTGTGGTGATGTCATCGGTGGTTATGAATTTCCTCACGTTGCTAATTATGAAGCAAGAATTGCTTTAAAAAATGCTTTGTTTTTACCTTTGTCTAAAGTTAATTATCATAGTGTTCCTTGGGGAGTATTTTCTCACCCCAGACTGGCACAAGTTGGTTGGACAGAGACACAAGCAAAACGTCAGTATGGTAAAAATGAAATTATCGTGTTAAGGCAGTATTTTAAAACCTTAGCAGCGGCTCAAATTCAGGAAGAAATCACGGGTATTTGTAAATTAATTGTTCGACGTCAGGGAGAAATTTTAGGGGCTGTGATCTTGGGAGTAGCAGCAAATGAATTAATTAATATTATTGCTTTCGCGATCGCTCAAAAAATTAAAATCAACCAGATAGCAAATTTGGCTGCCATATTTCCTAGTTTTTCAGAAATTTTAGAACAAACCGCTAGACAATGGCATCAGCAAAGATTACAAAATAATACTAAATTGCAAGATTTTTTAGAAAGTTTCTTCCACTTTCGCCGCGATTGGAAAATATAGGAATTCTATCTATTTGATTTTTGTTAAGAGTTCCCTATCTTCATAAATTCCACATAACCTTTAGGTTAAGAAAAGGTTATTAAAAAACAAGATTAATCAAATAGTCAAAAGAACTTATGATATTCCTAGGAAAAATAAATTTATCTGTTTTCTAATTGGGGAAAACTTGAAATAAATTTAATCATTTATGCTCAAGCGAACTTTTCCTTCTTCGGAAGCACTCCAACGCTTTCCCTTCGGTTTAGCAGATATCGCTGTCATCTTGGGAACGTTGGTTTTATTGGCATTAATTGCACGTGTAGGTGCAGGAACATTCGTGAGTTTCGTACCACCGGATGTTGTTCCTGGTGTGAGCCTTGATCCACGTAATCTGCCTTACTATGCTGGGCGTTCGACTCTACGAATGTTTATCGCCCTTTTTTGTTCGATATTATTCACCTTAATCTACGGTTATATAGCTGCCAAAAACCGTCGCGCCGAAAAAGTTCTTGTTCCTTTGCTTGATATCTTACAGTCGGTGCCAGTGCTAGGCTTTTTGTCGATCACAGTAACAGGTTTTATTGCCCTGTTTCCTGGTAGTTTATTGGGGCTAGAGGCAGCATCGATTTTTGCTATTTTTACTAGCCAAGCTTGGAACATGACTTTTTCATTCTATCAGTCGCTGAGAACAGTTCCACAGGAACTGGACGAAGCGGCCAGACTCTATCGGCTATCAGGATGGCAGCGATTTACAAAACTGGAAGTACCTTCAGCAATGATGGGATTGCTATGGAATGCAATGATGAGTTTTGGGGGTGGATGGTTCTTTGTTGCTGCTAGTGAAGCCATTAGTGTGCTGAATCAAAAATACACTCTACCAGGACTTGGTTCCTATGTTGCCGCAGCGATCGCAGCCCAAAATTTACCTGCCTTGGGTTGGGCATTACTTACCATTGCTGTGGTGATTTTGCTGGTAGACCAACTATTTTGGCGACCTTTAATTGCTTGGGCGGATAAGTTCCGACTAGAGACGAGTGCTAGCGCAGAGGTTCCGGAGTCTTGGGTATTTGACTTGCTCAAAACGGCTCGACTTCCCTATTTACTTGGACAGTTACTTACTCCCGTCAGCGAAGCTATCAATCATCTTCTATCATCACTAACTCCACAGCGTCTACCACATCCTAGAGAACAAAATCAGCAAGCATGGAGCGATCGCCTCTACAATTTCACTCTATTAATTGTGATTGGCGCACTGTTGCTCACTGGATTACACTTTATCCTGACAACAGTAGGATTAAGTGAAGTCTTTAAGACTTTTTGGTTAGGGTTACTCACTCTTGGGCGTGTGCTGGTGCTATTAGTCATAGCAACACTCATTTGGACACCTGTAGGTGTAGCGATCGGATTCAACCCAAAATTAGCACGGCTTTTGCAACCCGTAGTGCAATTTTTAGCATCTTTTCCAGCAAATTTTATTTTTCCCTTTGCTACGCTATTCTTCATTCGTAGCCATATCAGCATTAACTGGGGTAGTATTCTGTTGATGTCCCTTGGCGCTCAATGGTACATTCTCTTCAACTCTATTGCTGGAGCGATGAGTATTCCAACCGATCTGCGCGAGATGGCAACAGATGTGGGTTTACGCGGTTGGTTGGTATGGCGCAAATTAATTATTCCTGGTATTTTTTCTGCTTGGGTAACAGGTGGTATAACTGCCAGTGGTGGAGCATGGAACGCTAGCATTATTTCTGAAATTGTTAGCTGGGGACAAACTACACTTACAGCAAATGGCTTGGGAGCATATATCGCTCACGCTACCCAAGTAGGTGACTGGCCACGCATTACTTTAGGAATTGGGATGATGAGTCTGTATGTAGTGGGACTCAATCGTCTATTCTGGCGGCAATTGTACACACTTGCGGAAACTAAATACCATCTTTAAATTTATTCAACAATTATCAAAATTCTCTACACTGATAACTGTTAAAAGGGTTAAGCATGACTGCAACTAGACAAACAACTGATGCAATACTGATTTCAATTGAGCAGGTGAACAAAAGTTTTCCCTTACCAGAGGGTAAAGGAGAATTTACAGTCCTCCGGGATATCAACCTGACAGTGCGAGCAGGTGAAGTTGTAGCATTACTGGGACGCAGTGGAAGTGGTAAAAGTACGTTATTGCGGATTATGGCAGGTTTAATTCCACCTAGTCAGGGACAGGTAATCTGCAATGGTAAGCGTCTACAAGGTGCTAATCAAGATGTGGCTATGGTTTTTCAGAGCTTCGCATTGCTACCGTGGTTGACAGTACAAGAAAACGTCGAATTGGGATTAGAAGCGCGGGGAGTTAGTTTGGCGAAGCGACAGCGACAAGCACTTAAAGCTATTGATTTGGTAGGTTTGGATGGTTTTGAAAGTGCTTATCCCAAAGAGTTATCCGGTGGGATGAAGCAGCGAGTTGGTTTTGCTCGCGCTTTGGTGATGGAACCGCAAGTTTTATTTATGGATGAACCGTTTAGTGCATTGGATGTTCTCACTTCTGAGAACCTACGGGGTGAAATCGACGATCTCTGGAATGCTGGCAACTTTCCCTCTAAAAGTATTCTGATTGTGACTCATAATATTGAAGAAGCAGTATTCTTAGCAGATCGAGTGATTATCTTGGGTGCAAATCCGGGGCGCGTGCGTGGTGAAGTAGTGATTGATTTACCCCGTCCTCATGATCGTACTAGCGATCGCTTCAAAGCTTTGGTTGACTATATCTATACAGTTATGACTAACCCGGAAGTAGAAGTCACTGGAGATGTAGCAGTATCAACACCAAAAGTACCCATCCAACAAGCCAAGTCACCCTATGCCCAAGTATTGCCCTATGCTAGGGTTGGTGGAATTAGTGGTCTTTTGGAATTAATAGTAGAACAACCTGAAGGTACGGAGGATATTCCCCATCTAGCAGAACGTCTACGCCTAGCAGTAGATGATTTGTTGCCAATTCTTGATGCTACAGTGATTCTAGGCTTTGCAACAGTCAATCAGGGAGATGTCAGGCTCACTGATATTGGACGTGACTTTGCTACCACAACTATTTTGCGAAGTAAAGATTTATTTCGGCAGCAAGTTCTGCAAAATGTACCCATGTTGGTCAGCATTGTACAGACTTTGCGAGAAAAGCGTAATAGTTCCATGCGGGCGGATTTCTTTTTAGATTTATTAGATGAACATTTTCCCCACATAGTAGCTGAACGGCAATTTGCCACAGCAATTGATTGGGGACGCTACGCAGAATTGTTTGAATACGATGCGAGCGAAGAGCGACTTTATCTACCAGAACCAGTGGTGACGGAGTAAGGGGAAGATGGGGAGGTGTGATGGTTTTGAGCAATCAAGAATCAACCACTAAGTACTAACAAAAAATCCACTTTTGTTCATAACTTTTTATTTTTTCCTTCGGAAATGGAAACACTACCAATACCTTGTAAAATACCGCGAACAATTAAACCCAAACCCCGACCAATTATTTTTGTGAGTACAAATACAACTCCACTCCCTAAAAAAGATAATAATGATTTCAAAGGAGGAGCGATCGCATCACTCAATTCTAGCCCTAGTGTGACTACTAAAGGAATTCCTGAAAGTTCTTCTAATTCTCGGCGGCGAGGAGCGTAAATAGATGTTTTGGCGATCCCACGTGGAGAAAATACAAATAGCTCGTAGCGACTTTCAAAAATTGCTTTCGGTCCAGTGACTAAGTTTATGACGCGGTATTTCCAAGATAAACTATTTCTAAAGCTTTCTATATCTCGTGTGGAAATAAACTTGCTGTTATAAAAATTCAATTTAATATCTTCTATATCTCCTAGATAATTCAGTAGAGGCTGGATGACAGCATTTCCTACTTGAATTAGCAAGTTTTCTAACAATATCTCTGCATTTTGATTTGCTTCAAAACTTCCCGCAGAAAGATTGGTATTATTAATAGTTAAATCTGTTTGGAATAGTAAGTAAGAAAATAAATCAGAAAACAAGGGTATTTTATTTAAAATTCCTGTTTGTAATACTCCCGGATTACGAGAAATCACATTGAGAATTTCTAATTGATTATTACCAATTTTTACACGAGAGAATTTACCAAAAAAATCCGTAGCTGCTTCTTTCCATAATTCATATAAAATTGCATTTTTAATTTCAGGTAATTGATGAATTTCAATCTGGGAACTACGTAATTCATCCAGAGTATCAGCAACTTTTTGCAAAATTAGATACAGTAATTCTCGTTTTTTATCTGAGCGTAAGATATCTATCTCTAAAGACTCATCTGTAATATTTTGCAAAGGAAATTGCAGTTTATTTATACAAGATGTAAATAAAGTTGCTTGCAAGGCTCTGGGGCTAAGTAGAGAGGGAGTATATGGGATGATGCTGCGATCGCTTGGGAGATTTTCTACAGGTAGTGGTAATTGCTCAAAAATCTGAGATTCAATTTGGTCATTTATTGGCTCAGGTTGCGATGTTGATGTTGTCAATAAATGATTAATCAACCAACGAGCTGCTAATAATTCTCGTTGTTGTCCAGCTAGCACTGCTCTTTCTAATATAGGCTGTCCAGGAATCTGCAATTTTGTTGTTACTGCCGCTAAATTAGCATTTATTTGAGCATTTCCTGACAAACGCCAGTTTTCTAATAGCCGAGTCAGAAAACGGTGGGGAGATGGGGACAAGGGACGATCTGAAGATGGGGGTGATTGCTCTGTTTTTGTGTCATGGAACCCATACCAATAGGTGTCACCGTCTGCGACTGCTTGCATAATAGCAACTAGGTCAGTAACAGGTGTACCTTTAGGACAATAACCGTCTATACCAATCGCCTTGGCTGCTAATAATAGCCCTTGGTCTTGTAAAGAACTCAGCAGCAACACAGGTAAATTTTGATACTGAAATTTGATTTGCCGACATAGTTGTAAACCCAGTTGCTGACTGTTGATCGAGCGATTATTACCTAGTTCTAAGACAACTAAATTTATACTCTTCGGGTCTTGTTGGGCAAGCTCCGTAAGAATCTGCAAGACAGCAGTATTTGTTTGTGCCTCTGATACTACTTGTACATAAGAAAATTCTTCTAGAGCAACTCGTAATCCTAGCCGGAAGATGGGGTCTTGATCAACTAGCAATAATTTCAGAGGGCGATCGCTCATAATCTAAACTATTAAGTGTAACGCTGTTTTTTGAAATCCCAGCTTTGATACTTAAATAATTGTCCCCTGTGTCGCCCAAACAATAGTGAATTCAGAGCAAAATTCTGAATCTTTGGGGAGTGTCAACCAACGTCACACCTTATAAACTCTTCCTTTCCAAGCACCACCTCGTCCTTGCCAATAACGCAGTGCTGAGTCTAAAGTCATTAAATTATAGAGCAAGGCAATTATTGGTAAACAAAAAGCTAACCAAACGGGACATTGATAAAAACGAATCATTGGTAAATAAGCCAAACTCATGAGCAACCATGCTGATAAACCTATGAGTGCAACTAACCAATTTCCTGTCAAAGCCCCGACAATGAAACCCAAAGGTGGAACTATATAAACCAAGATCATGCCGATGATGGTTCCAATTAACAACAATGGCGAGTAGTTGAGTTGAGTAAAAGCTGTACGAGCAACCATATCCCAAATTGGGGACAGTGATAAATAGGGACGTAAGCTGTGAGTTGAAGAACTTAGTCCTAGCCAAATTTTTGAAGAGTGTGGGGAAGAAATTGTATTTTCTTGTAGTTTTGTGCGATCGCCACTATCCTGAGATTGATTAAAACCTGATTTGACAGCATGAGCAAGGGCGCAATCGTCAATTAATGCTTGGCGAATCGCTTGCATACCACCGATGCGTTTGAGTGTTGCTGTGCGTATGAGGATACAACCTCCCGCAGCAGCAGCAGTTGATTTTTTGGGATTATTTACCCAGCGAAAGGGGTAAAGTTTTTGAAAGAAAAACACAAAAGCCGGAATCAGAAGTTTTTCCCAAAAGTTTTCACATCTAAGTCGTACCATCAGGGAAGCAAGTTCTAAATCTTCCTGTTCGGCTTTGGTAACTAATTGATGGAGATTGGCTATATCATGTTCAATGTCTGCATCAGTTAGCAGCAAGTAATCTGGTTCGAGTGTTGCGATCGCTTGATTAATACCTTGTTCCATTGCCCAGAGTTTACCACTCCAACCAGGAGGTAATGATTGGGCAGTAATAACGTGTAATTGTTGATTTTTGTTTAAAGCTTGGGCAGTTTGTTGAGCAATTTCAGCAGTTCCGTCTGTACTTTGGTCATCTATCAAAAAGATAGTAAATGAGCCGGGGTAGTTTTGGCAAAGGAGCGATCGTAATGTTTTTGGCAACAAATCAGCTTCATTACGCGCTGGGATAACTGCACAAACCGATGGGAATTTTTCTAACTGAGTTTCTGTGACATTTAATTGCTGATCTGTACGCCAAAATTGCCCCCACAAAGTTAACAGTCCGCTCCAAATTAATAAAGATAGAAGTACTACAAAAAATAGAATTTCTGTCATAAATAAGTTTGTACAAATATAGATAACTAGTACCGCAAAGCGGAAGTCAAAAGTCAAAAGCCAAAAGTCAAAAGAATTATATTTCGGGTTTTTGCGTCATTTTAAAGGATATATTTATTCTCCCCCTTGTCTCCCTTGTCTCCCTTGTCTCCCTTTTCCCCTTTATTAATAATGCAAGTGATTTTTATCAAATTCTATTTGACCGTATTCAAGTTTAATGATTCGGTCTGCTAGATGAAAATAGCGATCATCGTGGCTAATTGCTAGGACTGTTTTACCTTGTTCTCTGAGTTTTGGTAGGAGTTCTGTGTAAAATATTTCTTTGAATGCTGGGTCTTGATCAGCTGCCCATTCGTCAAATAAATAAATTGGTCTATTTTCTATATATGCTGTCAGCAAGGCTAATCTTTTACGCTGTCCTTGGGAGAGAGAAGTGGTAGAAAGTTTTCCGTTTTTAACTTTAACTTTATGCTCTAACTGTAAAAGCTTGAGGTAATCTTGGATTTTATAATCTAAATCGGAATTTTCTAATCCCCACAGTTCATCAAATAAATAAAAATCAGCAAACACTACCGAAAAATGCTGGCGATACCATTCGCGATTTTGTTCGCTAATTAACTCTTCATCGAGTCTGATTTCTCCAGTTTCAGGTATATAAAGTCCAGTAATCAGTTTAGCTAAAGTTGATTTACCGCTACCGTTTCCCCCAACTATAAATACAAGTTCTTTAGGATAAATTGTCAAATCGATTGGGCCTAAAATAAAGCTACTATCTTCTTCTGCTGTGTGATAAGTATGAGTTACATGTTTGAGTTGTAAGCTATGCCAAGAAGTCTTAACAATGGCTGGTGCTGTTGATGTTTCGGCTCGACTAGCAAGAGATAATCCTAAAGATTCTATTTTGTGTAATGCAATGCTGGCTTTGCTTAACTCAGGTAATTTGCTGATAATATTGTCCATTGGCAGCATCAAGTAGGTGAGGGTTAAGATGTAGCCAGAAAGAGTTTGAGGATTAAGAGTAAGTATATTAGGCAGGGCAAAGATCACAAATCCCATTGCAAAAAAGAAAACAAGTTGACCCCAGCTAGTAGTGATGGCAAAAAATGTCAGACCACCAACATTGTGAAGACGATAGGTGGTAGCAGTGGATTTGAGTTTTTTCTCTAGGAAGGCTTGCCGTCGCTTATAGTGTAGTTTTAGTTCTTTAATTCCTTCAGTGATAGTACGAAAGTCTTTAAATAGTACATCTTGGTCATCACGCGCAAGGGCTAGCAATTTTTCTCCCCTATTTAGTAGCCACTGACAACTGGCAATTGCCACTACTGCAAGTCCTGCAACCATTACCAATACTATCCAGGATAACCAGATGATGTATACTACACAACCTAAGATGATCGCCAAATTCATAAATAGGAAAGGCATCTGGTAGACGCCATTAGCAACCGCCTGCACATCTTCTGTTAGGGTTGCTAATAGTCGGGGGCTTCCTAGCCGTTCTAAATGACTCAACTCAGAGGAAAGAATTTGGCGACTCAAGCGCATCCGTAACTGCAAAACTGCATTTTGAGATAGGCGAATCAACATCACTTGAGATACAATACTGGTAACAAGTGCAACTATCGCCAGCCCGATAAAAGCCCAGATTATACTTATAAAAGACGAACTCAGGTTACGACTTGCAGTATTACTAATTAAGGCAATAAGACCAGCACTGCTACCACCACTGAGGAATCCAGTCGCGATCGCGATCGCCACCATACCCCAAGAAGAACGCAGCAGAAAATAAATTAAATTCATGATAATTTTTACACGCTTCTTCAGTTAGCGCTTCTAGGGGAGTATTTTTATTTTGTTTTTTGATTTTATACCATTTCACTTTTTCGATGATACAAATACATTGGTTGGGAAGTACAGCTCTACGCCCCTACAGTAAATTCAATATGTATCAGGATTCAACGCCAGGTGGCTTTGCTTTATACCAGCGAATCCATCCACGGTATTAGCTCCCCTCCTTAAGATTTACTAAATTTTTGTTTTCCGTTCCCTCGTTGCGTTAGCTTCCCGCAGAGTAGAGGGTTCCCAAAGGGTAGGATAGAAGTCAGGGATTTTATTGTTGTCTTATTGTTAACAAATTATTTACAATTGGTATTTGCAGCTTGTAAATAACGTTGAAGAATACATTCTTGTCTTTTAAGTATATTGTTTTCTTTCAGCAGATAAATACTCAGAATTCCTAGAACAGCTATAGCTATAATTTTTGGATTGATTACTTTTTGATAATGATTTAAAGTTTTTTGAAAAATTGATTGATTAATATTAATGTTGTTTTCTTGATATTTTGTGTTTTCTGAAAAATTACTTGACAATTGCTTGCCTAAATTTGATGAACTATATTTCGGTTTTGATTCTAAATTAAGGTTTTGACTCCAGCAAGGAAAACTTTTTCCTTGCTGAAAACCATAAATTTTGACTTTTTTAATGGATTCAGACTTTAAACCAATTATTTCTTGACGTACATATTTGACTAGATTTTGTTGATCTGGTATCTGAAGAGATTCTAATCTTACCTGTAAGTATCCGTTTTTAATAGTAACTTTTGCTATGACATTTTTTAGTTGTAGTTGGCTGTTCATTAGAGATGTTATAGCTTGGACATCTCCTTGCTTTGCAAGTTGAAAAATATTTGCCTGTGTCATAAATAGTTATATTGAATAGCTCAAAATATATAGGATTCCTATTTTATTTTTGGAAAAATTCCGTACATTTTGACCTTAAAGATGACCATCTGCTTTCCCTATTGACTATTATCTAACTCTACCTTGTAAGTTCATGAATCAAATCCAATTGCTATAGCTATTGCATCAAACATAACTTGATTGCTCAAATTATTTCCTCGGTAATTTCACCAAAATTTTAGATAAAAAGAGAATATTAATTAGTATCGCTAATTAGCTTCGTTAGATACTTAATAAACATAGATTTAATATAGTATGTATAAAAATTATAAATATTTAATTACTATCAATAGCATATTGTTGAGCAAAATCTCGATGAATTTGATATTGTATAATTTTTTGTTGAGCCATCCCATAATTAGAACTGCTGTATGGTACAGTCTTCAAAAGTGCGATCGCGTCGTCCCAATTTTCGACAACTATCTTCCACTCGTCTTCAGATTGTGCTAATTTTGCCAGCTTTGCTGTACGTTTGGCTTGGTTAATTGCTTTGAGATAATTATCTTTTGGTTGGGCTTCCTTAGCAGTGAGTGTTGATGGATTTTGAGCAGATATACTTTGTTGAAATTCTGGCAATTTAGCAAATGAATATATCCATAAAGCCACCAAGGGTATCAAAACAAATGTAAATATTTGTCTGGATGTCTTACTATATTTATGATTAAAGCTGAAGAAACCCGATTTCTTCTTAACTACTTGTTCAGTTTTTGGGATTTCAGTGACATCGACTTGTGAATGCGGACTATTACTTGGAACTGTATCCGCAACAGGAACATTTAAGTTTTCGGTTTCCACACTAACACTCTTACCAAAAACCAAACGACACTTAAATAAATACTCGATCTGATAAAAAGCAGCAGCACTAATCAACCAAATAATTGCAAAAACCGCTTTGATTTTGCTGTAATGTTGACCAGATTCGGCAATCACTTGACTATAGTTCAACTGAAATAAAGGTAAAAGAGGAGTACAAATCACAATAGCTGTCAGTGTAGATAAAATAAGTACCAACCAGCTATATAAACTTTCTCTCCAACTGACTAATCCAGGGAAAAATCCTTGAGTTACATTGATCTTTTCTCCTGGGATGCTGGGAAGAAAGCGACTGAAAAAAAAGTGATGTAGAAAAGCGATCGCTGGGATGGGTAATATCAGTGTAAATATCGTCAACATTGTTGCTGATTCTGGTCTTTGTGACCATTTAGCTAAGTTGAACCATAAGTCCTGATCACGCTTGATCATGGTGATAAATCCAGCCATGACTACCGATAGAATCAAAGCGTTCAGCCATGCATTCGGGTGAGGGAACCATTTGAGTGATTTAAATTTTTTCATATTTGGAACAAGAGTTTAGGGGTGTAGGGGTGTAGGGTATAAACTATGTAGACTTTATATAGGCTGTTACTTTAACATCTTTATTGCCAAAATGTTCACCTGTATGGTAGGAAGTAATGTGTTTTTCTTTGTGTCTTAGTGTCTTAGTGGTTAAAAATAGACTTTTGAACCACCAAGCCACCAAGACACGAAGCTGAAAAGCCCAATCCAAAATTGTTTGGCTTGTTTACCAAGTTACCCAAAATCTTTGTAGAGACGTTGCAATGCAACGTCTCTACATTATTTTCCCAATTATTTTCCCAGAGGTCTATTAAACACCTTTAATAGTTTCCAATAATTCCTTAATAGTGTAGGGCTTCGGTAAAAATGCTTGCACATGAATACCAGCAGTTTCTAAAAGCTTTTGGTTGGACTTAAGTCCGCTGATAGCAATAATTTTAACTTTTGGATTCATTCGTTGCAGAACGCGAATAGTGTTTAATCCATCTATCGACGGCATTTGTATATCCATTAACACCACGCTAATTTCATCTTTGTGTTCGACGTAGAGTGAGAACGCCTCAACACCATCACTGGCTATGAGGACTCTGTAATTGAACTCTTCTAGCGAGGTTTTGGCAACATCTCTAACTAATGCTTCATCATCCACAACCAGAATTAATTCGCCGTTTCCCAAGTCCATCTGGAAATCATCAACTTCTCCTGTTACCGATGTGTCAATAGCTCTCAAGTACAGCTGAAATTGGCTACCTTTACCTACTTGGCTAAACACATTTACAAAACCCCCGTGGTTCTTGATGATACCAATAACCGTGGCAAGCCCTAATCCAGTGCCTTTACCCAGTTCTTTGGTTGTGAAAAAGGGTTCAAAAATCCGCTCCAGTACGTCTTGTGGTATACCGCATCCCGTATCCGACACTGTGATCACCACGTAGTCACCTACGTTTGCCTCTAGATTTATCCTGGTATAGTTTTCATCCACACGGAAATTTTCAGCAGAAATAGTCAGGATTCCTCCATTAGCCATAGCATCACGAGCATTTACACACAAGTTCATCAACACTTGATGTATTTGTGTGGGGTCTGCCGAGACAGCCCAAAGATTTGGTGTAGCTATTTGAGTGCGGATTTCAATTGATTTAGGAAATGTACTTTTAACAACCTGCTCAATTTCCTTAAGCAGGTGTTTTGGTTGTAGAGGCACGAGTTTCCCTTCCGCACCCCGTGCAAACGACAGAATTTGCTTGACCAGTTGGGCCCCGCGTTTAGAACTGCTTTCTAATATTTTCAGTAGTTCCCGATTTTGCTGATCAAGGTTGGGAAATTTTAGTGGCAGCAGTTGAGCAACTGTCAAAATAGGTGTCAGTATGTTATTCAAGTCATGGGCAATACCGCTTGCTAGGGTACCTAAACTCTCTAGCCGTTGTGCGCGATAAAACTGTTGCTCTAGTTGTTTTTTCTCAGTGATGTCGGTATCAACGGTGAGGATGAATTTTGGTTGTCCCGTTTCATCGCGCACCAGTGTCCAGCGGCTAGAGACGATGATTTCTTGTCCCGATTTTGTGGTTTTATTTAGTTCGCCGTGCCATTCTCCTTGCTCAACAACAGTTGTGAGCGCTTCTTGTACAGATGGTGATATTTCCTTGTATAAAAACTCGCGATAATCTTTATTGAGTACTTCTGCTGCTTGCCAGCCATACATACGCTCGGCGCCGGAATTCCAGTATAAGATACGACACTCTAAATCGCGAACCAAAATGGCATCGGTAGTGACATCAAGCAGGGCAGCTTGTTCACGGATTTTCTCTTGGGCTTGTCGCTGCTCAATCAAGTCAGCAGCCTGACGCGCTAGCAAATCCAGAAAACGCAGTTGGCGATCGCTCGGTCGGTGATGGTTGTGCCAATGGGTTGAAAACATGCCGATGGGTTTGCCGGAACGGGAAATCAAGGGGGTTGATTGCGCCCAAATATACCCTGCTTCTACGTGCATTCGCAGAGAACCATCCGGGTCAGCACTATTGGGTACATCGAAATCAACAAAGGTGCGAGTGTTCGTTGCCAGCGCAATACCACAGGGCGTGTTTGAACTGGCGGTGACGCGATAGAAATGCTCGGTCATCGTTCGGTCAAAGCCCTGAGTAGCAAGCAGCACCAGTTCTTGCGTCGCTTCATCCAGAATTTGCAAACTACCCCCATCCGCCCGCATAAGTGCGATCGCAGCCGCTACAATCTCGTTGTAAAGCACCTGAATGTTGGCTTCGGAGAGTAGCCTTGCACTCAAGTCACGCAACAATTGCGTATCTTTCAGGTCTGCCGCCACGGCTACTTCAGCGCGGGCGCGTTCGACCGCCGCCCAAGTGCGATCGGCTACTTCTGAGGCTAGGGTCACTTCGTCCTGCGTCCAAACTCGCGGTTCAGCCATGTGGACTGCTAGCCCTGCAACAAACTCGCCGTCTTTGATCAGAGGTATGCCGATGTGGGCAGCAATTTCGATTGCGGCGTAGGCGGCTTGTTGATCCGGGGACAGGTTGGGATCGGCGGATATATCAGGCTGGACGACGGTGTGACCAGAGAGGTAGGCCGCGATGAGACTCTGACCGAAGGCATCAATCGGGTAAATGCCCGCGAGAGCATCAGCCCCGTTGGCGTAATCGCGCTCTACTACATAATCAGAGCCGCGCACCTCGAAGTATGCCACACGGTTCGCACCGAGATATTCACCCAATATCCGGCTGGCGATCGCTTGCAATTCCACCGGATCAGCCAGTGGGCGGAGCGCGTCGGACAAGGTGACGAGGAAAGCGTCGCGCTGGGCAGTTCGGCGGATGATTTCCTCGGCTCGTTTGATTTCGGAAAGATCGTAGAAGTAACAAACCACGCCGTAGCTGCCGTCTGGCAAGGTAATCCGGTGGATTTGCCAGTCGTAAGCCTGGATTTCTTCAATGTTTGCCCGTGGTTCGACGATCACTGGCGAATAGTAAGACTCGCCCGTGGCAAGTGTGTGGCGGAAGCGATTAATCGCTTCGGTAGCAAATGGCTCTTGCCAGATGATCCGGAGAATTTCAGCAAAATCGCGCCCCATCAGGGGATCGATGTTGCTGAAGGCCGCTTCCGCCCCTTGGTTGATCTGTTGCAGGCGAAATTCTCCATCAATCAGATAGATTCCGAAAGGCGCGTTTTCCACCAACGCAGAAAACATCTCTTGATTGTGGCGCAGGGCTGCTTCAGCGCGGGCGCGATCGAGGCGCGGGAAAGTTCGATTCGCCAATTCGCGCACCAACTCAATTTCGTCATCGTGCCATGTGCGCGGAACTATATCATGAATAGAGAATAGGTATTTCCACTCGCCATCCTTGTGAAACGGCACGCTGATGAACGACAGCACCCCAATCTCAGCATTAGCTTGGGCATTTGTGACTGGGTTAGTTTGCGTGTTGTCGCTAACAATGGTTTCTCCGACACGAACGCGGCGGTGGAAATCCTCACTCACCTGCTCGGAAAGGCAAATCCTGTCGGGTAGGCGCTCCACAGTTTCTACATTCCAGCGACCGAGATATATCACCTCATCCCTAACTTCGTCCACTTCGCAAAAGTTACAGTTGGTCACGTTGAGATAAGCGCAGATTCTCGCCCCTATTGCTTCTATAATCTCCTCAGAAGAGGACAGACGGGAGAAATTCTCGGCGATTTCGGCTAAGAAAGCATTGTTTGCTTCTCGACGTTTGCGATCGCTAATATCAAAAAGCATCCCCACCATCCGCACTGCTTGACCGGATTCGTCGTAAAGTCCTCGACCCCTAGCCATCAACCAGTGATGGCTACCATCAGGATAAATCACCCGATATTCAGTTTCGTACTCAGTCTCGGTATTAAAAGCATGGTTAATTACTTGCTCAACTTGGTCGATGTCTTCAGGATGAACGCGATCGCGCCACGTCTGATAGCTAGGCTCAACAGAGTTGGGTACATAGAACTTGATATCTGCTATCAGCCTCTTATACTGATATAAATGCTTCAATTAATTTGATTTGCTTTGGTGACTTTTGGCTTTCTCTAAACCATCCTGAATGAGTATGCGAATTTTCTGAGCTAAGGATAGTTGACACCAGAATTTATCCTTTGAGTATGCTTGCTCAATTTCTTCTTTTAAGCCTTCAATATCTACCGAAATTCGCTTTGACATAACATATTTTTTTATCTTTTCATAAATTAACAAAAAAAGTACACCTTGAGTTGAGATAATTCATTATGATTCACAGAAGTTCATTTTGCTTCAAACAAAAATACAACACAATAGAGAATTACTGATGATATTCATTAGTTCTCAATACTTCTCCTGGATGATGAAAAATTTACCAAGACTTAACGGGAGCGTTAAAGCCCTTGAGGGACAGGCGCACAGGGTAAACCAAAACTAAAAAGCGCAAGGAAGCGGATGCAACGCCCTTCCTGTAGCAACGGTTTAGAATCCCCTCGGATGCAACGCCAGGGGAGAGGTCAACTACTTTTATTTACGGTAATTAAGTTGTGATTAACGCCGATAATCACCTTGTCAGCATCTACAGCTAATAAATATGCCAGAATTTGCCGGAGAATTACCCATCCGCGAACCAGTATGGAATGCGATCGCATCTATTAAAAATATCCAACGTCAACAGCAAAATATAGATTTTGATTGTGGTGTTGGTCGCCTGTCTCTCTATATAGTTGCTTCTAACCTCATCCGTGTACGCTTTTCGCCCACAGGAGAATTTAGACCCAGGCGTGATTGGGCTGTAGTACCCAAAGATCAAGACTGGGCTATTGTATCTTTTGATATTCAAGAAACAGCCGATCAGGTAATTATAGAAACTGCAAAAATTCGAGTATGTGTCCAGCGTCATCCTTGTCGAATCCAATTTTTTGACAAAGCCGGTCGTCCTTTTGCCCAAGATACAGGTTTAGGGATCGGTTGGCGACAAATGGGAACAGGTAAGTCTCTAGTTGCTTGCTGGAAACAGATTGAGGCACAAGAAAATTATTATGGTTTTGGGGAACGTGCAGGATTACTCAATCAAAAGGGTAAGCGTCTCACCAATTGGACAACCGATAGCTTAGATTACAATGTCCAAACCGATGCAATGTACCAAGCCATTCCGTTTTTTATGGCGTTGCGTCCGGGGATCGGCTACGGTTTATTTTTTAACACAACTTTTTGGAGTCGCTTTGATGTCGGTGCTGATCAACCAGATATTCTCCGCTTGGAAACTCTTGGTGGAGAACTGGACTATTACATTATTTACAGTCCCGAACCCGCAGAAATACTTCATACTTACACCCAATTAACAGGGCGAATGCAACTACCGCCACAATGGGCGCTGGGTTATCATCAATGTCGTTGGAGTTACGATTCAGAAACAGAAGTTCGCCAATTAGTACAGCAATTGCGTCAGCGTCGGATTCCTTGCGATGTGATTCATTTAGATATTGACTATATGTTTGGCTACCGGGTGTTTACGTGGAATCCGCGACGGTTTCCAGACCCACAGAAATTGCTGAGTGATTTAGCACAGGATGGTGTCAAAGTAGTCACTATTATTGATCCGGGAGTGAAATTTGAACCACAAGCAGATTACGCCGTCTATGATCAAGGGCTAGAAAAGGATTACTTTATTCGCAGGGCTGACGGTAAAGTCTTTCATGGTTACGTTTGGCCTGGGCGGGCTGTTTTCCCGGAGTTTTTGCGACCGGAGGTGCGTCAGTGGTGGGGAGATTTCCACCGTAACTTAACTGATGTTGGCGTGGCTGGGATTTGGAATGATATGAATGAACCAGCCATGAACGATCGCCCCTTTGGAGATGAGGGAGGACAAAAAATATTTTTCCCGATGGATGCACCTAGTGGCTCACCAGATGAACGCACCACTTACAGCGAAACTCATAACTTGTACGGTTTAATGATGGCTCGTGCGTGTCGAGAAGCGGTGGAAAAATTGCGAGAGCGATCGCGTACTTTTGTCTTAACCCGTTCTGGTTACGCAGGTGTACAGAAATGGTCGGCGGTATGGACAGGAGATAATCACTCACTTTGGGAATATCTGGAAATGTCCCTACCCATGCTCTGTAATTTGGGCTTATCTGGTGTAGCTTTTGTCGGGGCAGATATTGGAGGATTTGCGGGTGATGCTACGCCAGAACTGTTTGCGCGGTGGATGCAGGCGGGAATGTTGTATCCGTTTATGCGCGCTCACTCGATGATTAACACCAAGCGCCATGAACCTTGGGAATTTGGCCCGCAAGTAGAAGAAATTTGCCGTCAATATATTGAACTGCGTTACCAATTACTACCTTATATATACACTTTGTTCTGGGAAGCAGCGACCACAGGCGCACCTGTTTTGCGACCTCTGCTTTATGATTATTTTGAAGATCCCAAAACCTACGAGTTATACGACCAAGTACTTTTGGGTTCATCCCTGATGGCTGCACCCGTCTACCGACCAGGGGTAGAAAAACGCCTAGTATACCTACCCGCAGGAACTTGGTACGACTGGTGGACAGAGGAATGTTACCAAGGCTCAACCTATATTCTTGCTGATGCACCAATCGAAAAAATGCCTATGTATATCCGTGCTGGCTCAATAATTCCCCTTGGCCCGGTAATGCAATATGTAGGCGAATCGCCCTTAAATCAACTCCGGTTGCGAGTTAGCCCAGGTACAGGCGAATGGACACTGTATGAAGACGACGGACATTCCTTTGCATATCGTGATGGCGCTTGTTCAACTACAACCTATCGGGTGTATATGGAAGATACACAAACAATCGTAGAAATTCAACCCAGACAAGGACAATGGACTCCTCACCCGCGTCACATCGTTGTTGAGGTGGTGGGTAAAGGAGAGCAAGAATTTGCAGATGATGGTTCTGCACGTCGTCTAACTTTTGCTTAATTTGTTTGTAGTCGGCGCTTCAGCGCTGAAGCGCTTACTACAAACTATATTATTTTTTTGACACTCTGCGCTCTGAAGAGACGCAGATTCTCGCATCAGATTCAGCAACAGCCGAATCCAAATGGGCATTGTCAAGATGCCTCTAGACGCTCAGACCTGCTACCGATGCGATACAGGCGTTGCGGTTACTTATTCACTTTGAGGGCGACTTCCGTTCCGAGTTCACAACGCTCTGCTTCCTGCCATTACTTGCTC